>DAOTVZ010000248.1:0-10541 GCA_034436045.1 Ktedonobacteraceae bacterium
GGCACCAGCACGAAGACCACGACGTTCCTGCTCACCGACCTGCTGGGCAGTGTGGTCGCCAGCTTCAGCAACACCTCTGGGAGCGCCGCCGTGCAGGGCAACCGCGCCTACAGCCCCTACGGAACACCGTTGTACCAGCAGGGCAGTGTAGGTACGAGCAAGGGCTTCACGGGGCAGTACGCCGACAGCACCAGTGGGCTGGATGATGACAACGCTCGGTCCTATGACCCGCTGGTGGGGCAGTTTGTGAGTGCAGACAGCGTGCAGGGCAATCTGGTCGGGATGGATCCCTATGCCTATGTGGGAGGCAACCCGGAAACCTGGACGGATTCGAGTGGGCAGTGTCCATGGTGCATCATAGGGGCTGTTGTCGGCGCGGTCGCCGGTGCCGCCATTGACTACGGGATGCAGGTCTACAACAACTACCAGAGTGGCAAGAGCAACCCCTGGACCAGTAACATTAACTGGTGGCAGGTGGGCGGGGCAGCCCTGACAGGAGCCCTGCTTGGGGCCACGTTGGGAGCCGCCGCCCCGGCGTTGGTGGCAGGGGCGACCGCCGCAGGTTCAGCGCTAGCGGGCGGGGCCGGCCTCTCTGGGGCTGTGACGCTAGGTTATGCAGGCTGGGCAATAGCTGAGTATGGGGCCAACGATGCTGCTGCCGCAGTGACCGCAGAGCCTGCTGCCACCACGAGCGCCGAGACACAGGCGGCAGCAACCGCAGAGACGCAAGCGGCAACCGCAGAGGCGGAAGCAACAGCTCCACCAGAGGCCCCCACCACTACCGGAGCGTGTAGCTTCACGCCCTCGACAGTGGTGACCACCGCGCACGGCAAGCAAGCTATTGGCACGATGCAGACCGGGGAACAGGTGCTGGCTTACAATCCCAAGACGCACAAGACGGAATGGGAGCCGGTCGAACACGTGTGGAGACACACGGATAATGACCTGGTGGACTTGACGATCACAACCACGACGCATGCGCCTCATAGTACGGTGGTACAGAAGCACAGCGAAGTCATCCACACCAACCAGAAGCACCCGTTCTACACACTGGAACACGGTTTTGTGCCGGTACGTAACCTCAAGTTGGGGATGCATGTGCTGAGCGCCGATGCACAGATGGGCGTCATCACCGGCTGGAAGGTGGTACCTGGGGCGCAGGTGATGTATCATCTGGAGGTCGCCCAGGATCATACCTTCACGGTTGGTGATGGGCAGTGGGTAGTACATAATTGTACTGGCAAGAATACCGTCTATAGGGTGCTTCGTGAAAATGAAGATACAACAAATGGGATTGTTGCTAAAGACCCTACTGCTACAGAGTATAGCATCTACGATCATGTAAGATTTGGAAGCCAGGATTGGTTTAAAGGCCCTTACATTTCAACTACAAGAAGCATAAACTTTGCTAGAGCATGGGCAACTGGGGGAGGAGCGAATAAATTAGTTGCTGTGGTAGACTTAGATCAGGTAACGAGCCAGTCATTGACTTGTCAACAGAGGAGGCCCAGCAAGCTATAGGATTTAACCGACAGCCGGATCTGGCCCGTCTATCTCTCATGTCTCAAGAAGTTCTTGTGCAAGGTAGGATAGACCCGGCGGCTATTCTCGAGTACATTCTTGGAAGTGAACTATAGATTGTGAAAGTACGATTGACTACAGTTGTACTTTGTGGCAATAAGACATCTTCTGGAATTACTGAGCAGTAGCTGGTTCTGTTAGAGTGTGGTTCATGGGGGAAAGTTATTTACACATGAACCAGGGGGTGAGAGGAAGTTAAAAATAGCTATTTTTAACTTCCTCTCAATACAACTACTGTAACAAAGCAGGTTAGTAGAGTGTGCAGTAGAGCATTACTTCTTGATTCATAAATTAGGGGAAAAGCATAAGTTGTGACTAACGAGTAAGTATTGATGAGCGAAGAAATTACGTCATTTCAAGCAGAAAATGTATGGGGGCTATTGCACCATCATTTCTTTGAGAAAGAAGGTTTGCTCGATGATATCGAGCATGGTAGGGGAATCAAACAAGAGTTTTTGAGCGAGATAGAACATGCTCTGCTCTTAGTACAGAGCGAGTGGGAAAGACAAAGTGTTGTTTCCCGAAAAAAGGTTTATCTTCTTTGGAGTGTTTTTCCCCGGCTAGAGCAGATCCTTCATCGCTCATTAGAGGATAAAGAGTTACGTTTATTAGTACAATCTCTTGCACAGCAGATGGAAGCAATATTTCGTACACCTGTGTCATTATGGAAGGAAGAAGAAGCTCTTGCCGTGTTGCTTCAGCAGATTGTTGGAGGTCCTTCGTTTGGTCATGCTTTATGGCAAGGGCATATTAATATTACTTTTTTCCAGCATCTTCTCAACCAGATCGAGGAGTTCAAGCTTCTATGGAATGGGAAACAGGATATTCCTAAACGTGCGGGTGAAGCTATCATCGCTATAGAATTGCTTCCCTGGTCATCAGAACAGTTTTCTGTAGCAGAACGTCATAAGTTAGAAGAAATGAAACATCTCCTGTATGGAGAAATTAACCGGTGCTTACATGAGTGAACAATAGGCAAGGAGAACAGGTGAGAATGGAAAAGGAAAGAGAAAATCTCTCAGAAGAACAGGTCTGGGAAGTACTCAAGCAACATTTCACTCAGCCAGGAGGGTTCCTGGATCAGATTGAACGAGGTAAAGATGTGCAGATCAAACCAGGAGTACAAGCAGACGAATATCAGGAATTAAAGGATATACACCTGGCGTTGGAGGTAATCCGCCAGAGGTGGACAGGAATGGAAGAGCTTCCAAAATGGCAAATCTGTTGCTTATGGCGTTGTGTCCTTCACCTAGAAAATCTAGTACAACGTTCCCCTAAAAAAGGGGTATCTTTGTATATACTACGTGCAAAAATTCTTGGTTGGTTAGAAAGCCTATTGCATGATTTAGATCAAGAGTCGGTCTCAGAACGAATGGTTATTCATGATATAACGCTGCATATGAGGAACTGGAGTAGCTTTGGAGCCAGTTTACGTTTTGGACAAATAGATCTGACTGCCTTTGAAGAAACTGTTCAGGCATTAACAGTGTTGCATCGGATATGGAAAGAGCGAACTATTATTTCTCGATTTGCAGCATGGCTGCTCTTTTTAGTTCCTTTGTTGAATTGGGATGCATCGATATTTTCGATGGAGCAAAAAAGACAACTTGATGATATGAAACAAATACTCTACACGCTTATCGAAGAATGCTTATGTGAAGAAAATAGAATCGAGAAGATATAACAATCTGTTAAATATCAATCCACAAGGCTCTGGTTGAGGTAAGAGAGGCGGCTCGTGATGTGGTAAGACAAAAGACCTCGCTCATTTTGCATGTAGCTGGTTCACCACTGTTTTGATGTGCGTTGACCCTACAGAGAGTACGAGAAGCTTGTTTCCTACCGGTGACGGGCTGCTTCTTTTCGTGTGTTTATAATAGTACCCAACGTGAGTTCTGGATAAGCCAACCCGATCAAAGGGCCAGAAGCAAGCGTTGATCGAGATGAAGGCCGGGCTTTTTGGCTTGATGACTGGAAGCGAGATGCCCAGCGATCAAATGAACGACAAAGTTGGTCGGGCTGCGATGGCGAGAGTGCTCAATCTGCGAGATATTTTTGAGCTGATCAATGATCGACTCAATAATCGCGCGTTTGCGCACTAAGAGCTTATCAGAAAGGTGCATGGGATGGTTTTTCATGTTTTTACGCAAGCGCGTCATGAGCTGCAGCCCTTGCTTAAACAGCAACGCGGTCAAGGGAGCGGAAATGTAGCCGCGATCCCCAATCAGCTTGCCACGCAGATGCTGCACCATCTGAGGCACCGGAGCGCGATCATCGACATTGCCCGGCGTCAAGGCTGCACGCGAGCAACTCGCCTTGATCGTTGACCGCCAGATGGAGCTTGAAGCCAAAGAACCAGCCCATTGACGACTTCCCCCGCTTGGCATCGGCAGCAAAGACGCGATAATGAAGCTGATGCCCGTGCAAGCCCCATAGCGGCTCTGTAAAGAGGCGAGCAGAGGCACGAGCATGCTAGGAATGAGCGCGACAAAGCGGGTATCACTTACCAAATGAGGAAATTCGCTGGTCAGGTATACTTGCACATGTTCGGTGTAATACGCTTTGAACGTTCGATAGTGCGACTGATGAAAATGGATCAAGATCGTCATGATCTCGCTTGGCTACAACTGTCCTGGGTGTTGGCGTTGTTTGCCTGCGGCAATCTGGGTGGCTTTCAGGTGTGGCGCAAAGCTCAACATGAAATCATCGACATCGCAAAACAATTCCAGTACACTCATTTCTAGATCCCTCCGACGGTGAATAGAAGCTGTTTGTTCTTGCTCCATTCTCACTCATCGGAGGAGGGTCTACTTATCCAGAACTCACGTTACCCATCTACACTTGCTCATAGGCACCTTCGGGCGAGCATCATGTGTAGCCATCAAAGCGGACAAGTTGATGGTAGTGGCTATCATGCCTGGGCCAACATGACCAGTCGCAGCACCGGCGGGGTGACGGGGACGCTCGCCTACGACGGCCTGGACGATCTTGTACGCTGGACAGGCTCGAATAGCACGGAGCAGTGGAACTGGTACGATGGCAGCGGGCAGCGCGTCATGCAGCGCACCTCGGTCGGGGGCACCGCCAGCCCCACCGTTTACGCCTTCGGGCTGGAGGAACACCAGTACAATGCCTCTGGGACGAACACCGGCAACACGTCCTCCTACAGCGTGGGTGGGCACCTGATCGGAGAGCAAACGGGCACCAGCACGAAGACCACGACGTTCCTGCTGGCGGACCTGCTGGACAGTGTGGTGACCAGCTTCAGTAACCCATCGGGGAGCGCCGCCGTGCAGGGCAACCGCGCCTATAGCCCCTACGGCACGCATCTCTATCAGCAGGAGAATGTGGGCACTACCAAAGATTTCGTTCTGGGGCATGAGGTAATGTTCAGTGCTGTGGTTATGGCCCCAAAATGGTAGGATTATAGCATGGGTGATCGTTTTCCGAACTTATTGGAGGGGCCAGGTGAATCCAGCTCATGTTCCGATGCCAAAAGAGGAGCAGTATACGCGGACTGAACGCCAGGTGCATACGGTGACGGATCGTTTCTCGCTGAACAATACCTACTTGATCAATGATGAGAAACTGGTTGTGGTCGATCCCTGCTCTGATCTCAACGTGCAATTGTTAGAACGCTATCTGCGGCAGATGCTGCACAGGGAGCTGCACGAGATTGATCTGATCGTCCTGACTCACCTGCATCCCGACCATACTGCCGGTGTGGAGTCGCTACGTCGTCTGTGCCGCGCACCCGTTGCAGCCTCGGCGGCAGCGCGCATGATGGCGCTGGCAGAAGCCGGTGAACACTGGCCCCCGTCCGGCATCGTGCATTTCGCACGCTCTGTCATGCCTGGTTCGCTGGCGGCCTTCAATTTCTTCACAGCCTCTTATCAACAGCAGTGCAAACAGGTGGATCTCTGGCTCGAAGATATAGCGGCCTTGCCGGGTCATCCGCAGTGGCGCGTGCTTGCCAGCCCCGGCCACACGCCCGAAAGCCTCTGCCTCTATAACCCCTTCTCGCTGGAATTGCTTTGTGGCGATACTATTGTGACGGCGGAGTGGCGCGCGCCTCTGCTCCGTGGTGGCGTCAATCGCCGCCAGCTTCAAGAGACGCTGCACGTGTTGCGCACGTTGCGAGTGCATTACCTTTATCCTGGGCACGGTCGGGCCATCCTGGGCGAACATCCCTTAGAAAAGGTTGATATAGAATAATAAATCTCGTTTCTAAGGGAGCGGACGGTTTTTGCTGGGCAGGCGCAGGGGCATGGGGCCGCTCGTCGTGTACGCGATGGGCTGAGGCGTGAGTATCTGCGAGAGCGGCATGGTACGTGCCTGCTGAATGGGAATGTATTCCAGCGCAATATTGCCGATAGTTATGGTGTCGCCAGTGTGCAACATGCGTGGATGCGTTAGGAGTTCGCCGTTGACCCTGGTGCCGTTGCGGCTGGACATATCCTGCACGTAATCGCCATCTGGCTGGCGTGAGAATTGCACATGCCGACGTGAGATGGAGGCATCTTCGATCACGATGTCGCTTTCAATGCCGCGTCCTACCGTGATAACTGCGCGCTCCAGCAGGAAGATGTGTCCGGCCAGTGTGCCGCCACGAATGTAGATTGCACCATCGGGGGCGGATAGCGGCGCGGGCGGTGTGACATGCGCGATCTCCGCCGTTTCTTGCCAGTGGCGTTGCGTAACGCCATCGAAATCAGAGGTAGGCAGCTTGCGAGGCGACAAGGTAGTATGTGGGGGCGGCGTCTGCGCCACTTGCTGGTCGGCCAGAGTCAGATGCATAGGCAGAGGTGAAAAAGGCTGTGTCAGCGGCGTCTTCATCTCTAGCTGCCTGTCGTTTGTATGAAAGGCGCTCAGGCGGGTACTGGTTGGCTGCTGACCTTTCTGCCGTTCCTCTAAGGGTACCGTTGGTGGCAATGCGGCATTTTTGGCCGATTGCAGTTCTTGTGCCGAGTGCCAGATGTGGTGGGCGAGCGGATCGCTCAATTCCAGGGGGGGTTGATCATGTTCCGCTAATGTGAAGAGGAAGCGATGCGAGCCAATATCGATCACGTCGTTGCTAGAAAGTTGCGTGGAGCCGAAAATACGCCGTCCGTTAATGAGGACGCCGTTCATGCTGTCGCAATCCGTCACATAGACATGGCCCTGATCCCAGGCTATTTCGGCGTGATGGCGCGAGGCCAGTTCATCATCCAACCAGATGTCGTTGTTTTCATCGCGCCCAATGGTTATGATGTTGCGCGTGAGGGCAAGGCGTTGACCTTGAAAGCGTCCGCCGCGATATTCAAGCCAGCCCCAGGGCGTGTCCTCGCCAAAGACGAAAGAAATGGGCATGCCGGGCCGGTGACGTGGCGGATGCGGTATGCCCGTAGCGTTGATCTGTGTGCTGCGCTTCTTCTGGCTCGGTATGCGCACAGAGGTTATGCTGGTGCGTGGTTCTGCAAAGATGCAGTAGATGCTGGTAATGCCGACAGGAATAATCAAGCCACAGAGGGCAACGTAGAACAGTAGGAATTGCACTTCTAACATACTGGTGGTGGCCTGTTCGACATCGAAGCGCAGTTCATACCAGACCAGCGCGGGCAAGAGTAGCAGTGCGGAGAGAACACAGACGACGATAGCCGCCGCAAGCTGGCGTGTGGTGCCACGACGCAGTACGGCAGTATAGAGGGCGTTAAATGTGATGGCGCTCATGCAGGCTACCAGACCGCAATAACAACCTGCATGAAACCAGATAGAGAAATCTATGGTACTCGTTGCTGCCATCCTCTCTGCTCTTTTATTGCACAGACCCAAGCATAGGGCCGATGCCATCATGAAGGGCGTCTTTCACAGAGATCGTTGCGATAATCGTGTGTCGTGCCAGGTTTTGCGCGTAGAGTTTATCCGCCATCAGATTCGCGGAGTCGCCGGCCACACCATTGTTCAGGGCTACCGCGTCCCAGTAGGCAAAATGTTTGTCATCAGGTGTTGTTGCTACGCCCAGGAAGGCGTGGCCAGGAATGAGAATGATTTCGGGATTCAGGCCGATACGCTCGACGGCTGAGGCCAGGAGCAAGGTCAGTTCGATACACATGCCACTGTGTTGCTGTAGCACTTCGCCGGGAAGCTTGATCTCTTCGCTCGCGTTTGTATTGCTGTTGTCGCCGGTAAAAGGGATTGTTGCCTGGACATAGCGCATCTTCTGCGCGAGGAGCGCATCATAGATGGCGTCTACCTGATCAATCACCTGCTGCTGACCGGCATGATTATAGCCAATTAAGGCTGTCGGAGCAGGAGCTTTCTGGTTGTTCAAGTAATTGCTGGCGCTGGCGACCAGGCTGGCGATGCGTGTATCATTCGGCGTTACCCAGGCGGCAATGCGTGTCAAGTTACTTTTTGTCCAGAGCATCAGCCAGCGTGAGTGCAGGAGCAGGGGCAGGTCGTTCAGGTAGTAGGTGTGCGCGGCGCTGTCTGTTACCACCACATGCAGCATGGTGGTGTCTTCGCCGGTCAGGTTTTGCAGTGCCTGACCCTGCATAGGTGGGGTAAAGCCTGCCTTCTGCGTAAAATAAGATGCCTGCACCGATTGTGTCTGCATCTGGCTGAAGCCATTAATGGTGACGCTGATGAACAGCGTCATCGGCTGTGTGCTGCTATATTCAACGGCGAACACGGGATAGTGCTGCGCCAGATAGGAAGGGTAAAACGCGCTATAGATGGCTTCTGGCGTGTCAACACAAATATGGACACTGCCCTGGCCCCCGCAGTAGCGTTGTTGCGCGATATGCGCCTGTTGATACTGTGTATATGCCTGTGTACCACCGATGACATACACAGTGGAGAATACCAGGGACACGGCAAATATCGAAAACAGCAGTATGAATTTTTTGTTCATTTTGAAAAACTACGAGGCTTCTGCTCAGTACACAGTTACATGAGTCTCCAGATTCTACTTTCCCGCTTCATCTTCGTTTAACCAATCATAACATGCTATCGCGCGGCACACAAATGAGTGGGACTTGTGGGTAGTACGTTAATTTTTGGCAGCGGGCAGGGAGAGCACGAGGCATCATTTTTTTATGAATGACAGCAGGTGCAGCATCATATCATTATAGGGATGATGCCTTGCACTGCCCCTCTCACTATCGCGGTTCCTTTCGCTCTCGCTTACGATGTTCTTGCAACGAACTGATGTTATTGTTCTCCTGCTTCTGCTCCTGTTCCTGGCTGACCCCGTTCGCGCTGCCCGCTTCCAGGTAGTAGCTGACGACCAGCGCGGCCCCAACGCTGAGCGGGATCAGTCCTGGCAGCAACCAGGGGCCAAGATGGAACGGCGTTGCGGTGAAAGCTGGGGGTAAGAGAAAGCCCAGCGGATAGAGGCCAATGGTCAGTGCCAGTCCCACCATGCCGGTAATCAATCCGGCACGTAGCAGGCCGCGATTGCCCCGGTTTGGTATTTGATGGGGGTGTATGCCACGCGCAATCAACGCCATACGCTCCTTGTGATGCAGGTAGCGCAGGAAGACGATGAAGCCAAAGAAAAAGGCCAGCGAAATCAAGAAAATGACTGCAATGTTTGAGAACATGGGTCTACCTCGTTCAATCTATCGACCGTATATGGTATGATATAAGAAATGTGCAGAATGTTTCGCACACAAACGCGAAACATTCTGTGCCTGGCGCGGCTCTAAAAGTAAAGAATGAGTGAGTATCTCTTGCAGCCACCACACAGTATCGGGTTGTCATTACCCAACCTCGCTGCTCATAGTATCGATCAAGATGAGATCGCATTAGTCGCGGCCAGTCGGAAGGGCGACCAGGATGCTTTCGCTCGTTTAGTGCAGTTGCATCAACGGCGCGTTTTTAATCTCGTCTATCGTATGCTACAGGATTACGAGGAAGCCAGCGAAGTCACGCAAGAGGCGTTTTTCGCAGCATGGCAGGGTCTGCCGTCGTTTCGCGGTGATGCGCGCTTCTCCACGTGGCTGTATCGGATTGCCTATAACTGTTGCCTCAAGCAGTTAGAGGTGCGTAAGCGTGAACGCGCAGTACAGGTTGCCGTGCAGGCCGAGCAGACACTTGCTCATAGAAGCCTTGAGGAACGTGCCAGCGCGGAACTGGATGCGCAAGATTGCCAGCAGTTTGTACGCTCACAGCTCTCAACACTTCCGGCTAAGTATCGTATCGTTCTAGTACTACGCCATCTTCAGGATATGACCTATGAAGAGATCGCCGAGATTCTCTCCATGCCGGTCGGTACAATCAAAACTCATCTCTTTCGCGCTCGCAATCTGCTAAAAGAACGTCTGGAGGCTTTTGAGCGCGAATGGAATAATAGAACGAGAGGCGTTTGATGCGCTGTGCGAAAGCAACCCGGCAGTTCCAATTATACCTTGACCACCAGCTTTCTCTCGACCAGATACGCGAATTAGAGCTACATCTCGCTGTTTGCCCGCGTTGTCAGGAGGAATTCTTCTTGCAGGAAGAAGTGACCCATGCTCTGAACAGCATTACGCCTGTCGCGGAACCGCCTGACCTGACGATCAGTATTATGCGCCGTGTGGCTGCGCACCCGCGCCGTATGGAAGAGCGCAATTATCGCTTGCTCCAGCTCTCGCTACTGGAACTCTGTATCGCTATCTTCCTGGCCACCCTCACCACGTTTGCCATTATTATTGGCCAGCCACCGCTGCGCCAATCGCTGCCGTTTGCCGCCAGCCTGGATAATGCGTTGCTCTCGATCATGAATCTATTACATGGATTGCTTTCATCGGCGAACGGTACCACAGTGCTGCTCTTCTGGATCATCGGCACCTTCCTGGGTATCTGTATCACGCTGATGGTGGCCGGCAGCGAGATGCGCTCCACCTGGTATAAAGCGATGCTTGATCGCCTGTCGATGCTGTAAGTCGGAAAAAATCTTTCCCCATAACGTTGTTATCATAATACAGAAACGTTTGATG
>DAOTVZ010000249.1:0-13735 GCA_034436045.1 Ktedonobacteraceae bacterium
AAGATAGAATGAAGCAGCGAGACAGCTTCGGAGAGGAGAAAAAGATGGCCTCACCCAGAAAGCACCACAGTGCGGAAATCAAAGCCAAAGTGGCCCTGGAGGCAATAAAAGGTGTGAAAACGACGAACGAGATTGCTTCAGAGTATGGAGTGCATCCGACGCAAATATCCCAGTGGAAGAAACAGGTACTCGACGAACTACCAGAGATTTTCACTTCCAAGCGAGGTGAGCGGAACAAGAGTGAAGAAGAACTCACGGCGACACTCTACCAGGAAATCGGTCAACTCAAGATGCAGTTAGACTGGCTCAAAAAAAATCAGGTCGGCTCCCTTGAGCAAAAGCGTCGCCTGATCGAGCCAGACCACGCTGATCTGAGCATTGCCACCCAATGTCAGCTGCTGAATCTCGCTCGTTCAAGTTATTCTTACCATCCAGTAGGGGAAACGGAGGACAATCTCCACTTGATGCGCTTGTTAGATGAGCAGTATACACGAACGCCATTTTACGGCATTCGGAAGATGACGGCCTGGTTGCAGACGCAAGGATACGCAGTGAATCATAAACGAGTCGCTCGTCTGATGAGAACGATGGGGCTGGAAACGATCTATTCGAAACCACGAATGACGATGCCTGGCGACAATGAGCGCATCTATCCCTATCTGTTGCGCAATCTCACGATTGATCGTCCGAATTACGTTTGGAGTACGGATATTACATATATTCGCACAGCGAAAGGGTTTGTCTATCTTATCGCAGTTCTGGATTGGTTCAGTCGCTACGTCTTGTCTTGGGAACTTTCGGTGACGTTAGACGTGACGTTTTGTCTTGAAGCGTTAGAACAGGCGTTGCGTCTTGGTCATCCAGAGATTTTTAATACTGACCAGGGGGTACAATTTACCAGTGCGGAATTTACGCAGCGACTCGAAGCAGAACAGATACGCATCAGTCATGATGGAAGAGGGAGAGCCTTAGATAACATTTTTGTTGAAAGGCTCTGGAGAAGTGTCAAATACGAGGAGGTGTATCTCAAGGAATATGATACGGTTCCAACAGCGAGGAGAAATTTGCAACAATACTTTGCATTTTATAATAATGAGCGGCTTCATCAGGCTCTAGACTATCGAACACCTGCTGCCGTCCATTATGCTCAGTGATCTGAGTCTGTCTTTCTCGCTGAGCTCTCTCTTCATGTTGGTCATTTTTTGTCTTGACATCGGGGTACACCATAGTGCGCTGGCCACAGACTTGCATGCGCAAGTGAAGCACTTGGAAGATCATTTATCCAAAAGCAGTCAGAAGAGCTATCTGCCCCTCTTCTCGGATCGATTCCGCCGACAACCCACGGGTTGCGCAACGAGTTGTATCTGGGCAGCAATTTAGTTTGAGAGCGTTCTTTGCTCCTCTCTCATTTACATAATACTACATAAGCATTTGCGATCCCTTGACCGCAAAAAATTGAAGCATTGAACGAGCCTGTGAAGACACCGGAGCCACAAAAGTGCATCTCGTTGCGCAACCCGTGGGCATATGAGAGATTAAATCTTGCTATTTCTTTGCGCCCTGTGTACTCTGTGCGTGCAGCGCCCGCAACACGCGCTCAGGCGTCAATGGCAAATAGTGTATGCGCACGCGCAGCGCGTCATGCACTGCATTAGCCAGGGCCGCCGTGACGCCGCACAGCGCCACCTCGGCAGCGCTTTTGGCTCCAAAGGGGCCAGCGGGATCATCGCTCTCTACCAGGTAGGTGTGCAACTCTGGCATCTCGGCCATATTTAACATGTGATACAGGCCCAGGTCCGTTACTAGCGGCACACCCTTCTGGTTATACAACAGTTCTTCGCTCAGACCCATGCCGAGTGCCTGCATCACACCACCCTGAATGTACGCCTCGCAAGCCAGTGGATTGATGATGCGCCCCGTATCAACGGCGGATACGACCTGGATCACACGCACGGCCCCCGTCTCGACATCGACCTCAACCTCTACGCCATGCGCGGCAAATGAGGTCGGCAACTGCTGTTGCTCCCAGGATGCGCTGGTGATAATGTGGCGATGCTCCACCGTCAGCGCGTAACCGGCGATGTCGGCGAGCGTCAGACTCTGTCCGCCGGGTGCCGTGACAACACCGGCGCGCAGTTTGAGCACCTCTGGCGGCACACTCAACATACGCCCGGCAACGGCCAGCACCTGGCGGCGCAGTTGCTCGGCGGCACGTTTCACCGCGCCACCACCGGTATAAAAGTGCGCGTTGACGCTGCTGCCGACAGAAGTTGGTACAAGATAGGTTTCGCGGTAGTGCAGGTGCATCTGCTCTATCGGCAAGCCCACGCCCTCAGCGGCAATCTGCGCCAGCAGGGTCGAGGAGTTACCATCGCCTGTCACCGGTGCCAGCAGGTCGCATGAGCCATCCTCGTTCAGCTTCATAATTACTCCGCTGGTGCTAATCTCCGTATCATGGTGCAGTGCCAGCGCGATACCCACGCCCTTGCGATAGCGTCCATTGCCGTTGCGCCCACGCCGCTGACGCCATTGCAGCTTCTCTTCGACCAGGTGCAGGCATTGCGGCAAGGCGTTGCTTTCGATGCGTTCCGGTGCCTCACCCTGTCTGCCGGTGAGTAGCAAGGGCGCATCGGCACCAACCCAGTTGCGGCGGCGCACCTCTAGCGCGTCCATGCCCAACTGTTGAGCAATCTCATCCATCTGGCATTCCAGTGCGAACGATGTCTCTGGCATGCCATAGCCACGAAACGCCCCCGATGGCGGCGTATTGGTGTAGATCACATCCGCCACGAAACGCTGATTGGGGCAGGTATATAGCGAGAGCGCCTGGGCCGCGAAATTGCCGCGTACCGTCAACGGATGTGAGCCATATGCACCTGTATTCACCAGTACATTCATCTGTTGGGCCACCAGCGTACCATCGCGCCTGACTCCAGACTTGACCCGAATCACTTGCGCCTGGCGCACACGGCTGCGTAGTTCTTCTTCGCGCGTCAACGAGAGCAGCACCGGACGGGCGGTGAGGACGGTGAGCAGCGCGCAGAGGTCTTCAAGTACGATCTCTTGCTTGAGGCCAAAATCGCCACCCACATTGGGCTGTAGCACACGAATACGCTGCGCTGGTAGCCCCAGCAGCATCGACAGCACGCGGCGAATATAATGTGGGATCTGCGTACTCGTGCGAATGACCAGGTAGCCATCCTCGTCGAACCAGCTCATCGTCGTATGTGGCTCAAGCGGCGCGGGCGTCGTCTGGGGCACCACATATTCGCTCTCTACGATCAGATCGGCCCCGGCGAAGGCGCGCTCAAGATCGCCGCTTTCCAACCAGACACGCGCCGCCAGATTATGCGCGCTATCTGCTATGCCATACGACTCCGCCTCTGGATGCACTGGCAACACATTTGGCTCGATGGCATGGCGCACATCCAGCAAGGGCGGACGCTGTTCATACTCTACGCGGATCAGCTTGAGGGCCTGTTCCGCCAGTTCCGGCGTCTCCGCCGCCACCACCGCGACGCGATCACCGACATAGCGCATCAAATAATCCAGGCAATAGTGGTCGTGTGGCCCCTCGTCGTCTGGCAAACGCTCCACACTGGAATAGGCTACACGCGGCACATCCTTATAAGTCAACACTGCATACACACCCGGCAACGACTTCGCGTCTGTGACATCGATTGAGCGCAGCATGGCGTGCGCATAGGGACTGGTTAAGATGCGCGCATAAAGCAGTCCTTTGGGTGGCTGGTCGGCGGCAAAGGCCGGTTTGCCTGTCGCCAGCTTGATCGCGTCAATCGCGGGTACTGCTTTGCCGATTACCTGCAATGGCTCCTCGCCCAACGGCCCGCTCGCGCTACGCCCATCACCCGGCGTTTGATCGGCTCTGCTCTCCACCACCCGCATTTTGCCGGTAGTGCTGCTCATGCCCTGTATAGCGATAGTGCGCAGATGCCCTGTCTCTGTCACATTGACCGTGCTTGTGTCGGCACGCCCCTCGCGCTCTACAGGGGGCACCATCTCGCCGCGTAGCAATGCTGCCGCACGCATCACCGCCTGCACTGGCTTGACATAGCCCGAACAGCGGCAGAGGTGGCCGGAAAGCGCCGCGCGTACCTCCGCCTCGGTCGGCTTCGGATTGCTACGCAGCAAGGCGAAGGCCGACAGCAGCATTCCCGGTATACAGAAGCCACACTGCACGGCCCCTACCTCAATAAAAGCCTGTTGCAAAATATGTAACTGCCGTCCACTGCGCAGGCTCTCTACCGTCATCAACGTACAGCCACCGACCTGACCGGCCAGCATCGTGCAGCTTGGACGCGGTATCCCATCGACCAGCACGGTACATGCGCCGCACTCGCCCGTCTCACAGCCATGCTTCACGCTCTCATATCCCTCACGACGCAGCATACTTAACAAGGATTCGCCGGGGGCAACATCCAGACTTGCCACTACACCGTTGATACGCACTTCCAGTTCCATTGCTACAGGTTCCTTCCTGCTTGCCCCTGCTGCTTGAGGGCGCTTTGTTGACCACTATCAGAAGAAGAGGTCATCACCATACGCCAGCGTGCGCCGTTCACCGCCTCTTCCAGCGCGCGATAGGCCATATTCATGCCACAGACGCGCCGATAACCACTGCTCACCAGGGAGTCAGCCGGTGGGCGAAACTCGTTCATAGCGGCTTTCAAGGCCGCCATGATCTGTTGCTCCACCGACTGCGCAGCAGGTGCCACCGACTGACCCTCCAGTGCTTTCTCCAGGCTCGTCAGCCTCTGCGGTGCCATGTTGATGCCGCCGAAGGCCAGACGTACTTTGCGATAAGTGCCATCCTCAATCTCGACAAAGGCCGCCACATTCAGCAGAGCCACATCGCCTGCGGTCCTCGCCACACGCATAAAGGACGCTCCGTTGGCGGCGACCGGTCGTGGCAGATGCACTTCGATGATTAACTCACTTGGCCTGCGCTCCTCGCTCACTTCCTGACAGGGCACACGCCGCTCCTGCTTGCCGCGATAGACCACACCGGCCAGTGGCAGACCAGGACGCTCCGCCGTACCGCCGCCCAGATTGACCTGCGTGCGCGAACCAGAACGTAGCACCGCCTCAGCGTCCAGCGCCGTCAGCGCCGTCAGCAGATCGGCCCGCGCCGCCAGCCCTGCGCCCAGCGTGCCGCCCAGCGTCGCGCTGTTGCGCACGAGATGCGAGGATGAAGAGGCATAGGCTGCCTTCGCCACAATACCGGAAGCATATTCCTTCAATAACGGGGCCTCAGCCATCTGCCGCAGCGTCGTCATCGCACCAATATGAAGACCACGCGCATCTTCCGAGAGATACGCCAATCCCAGGTCGCGCAGATCAACGACCGCTTGAATACTCTCATCCTCTAAGGAAAGCAGGTATGTCCCACCGGCCAGGGGGACTGTTTTGACATCCAGGCGCGCCAGCAAGAAGAGCGCGTCATCCAGGTTTTCAGCCCAGTGATATTCAACAAGATTGAGTAGCATCAACGTTTACCTTATGTTTTTAGCTCTGCAAGGGTAAAAGAGTGAATGTCTCTACATCTACCAATCCCTGATCCGTCAGTTTCAGCGACGGGATCACAGACAGGGAGAGGAAGCTAAGTGTCATGCCTGGATGCTCCAGGCCACAACCCAATTGGTGCGCCTCCTCATCCAGCGCACGTAACTGCTCGACCAGTTGCGTGGCTGGCAGCGGCGAAACCAGCCCCGCCAGGGGCAATGGCACGCGCGCGCGCACCTGACCGTCTACCACACATACAAAGCCACCGCCCATCTCCTGTAAGGCCTGGGCCGCCATCACAATATCATCATCATCGGCCCCGGCGATCACCAGATTATGCGCGTCATGCGCTACGCTCGAACCAATCGCGCCTTTTTTGAGACCAAAGCCTTTGACCAGGCCCAGTCCGATCCGTCCACTGGCATGGTGGCGCTCTATTACCGCCAGCTTGAGCAGGTCGCGCTCCGGGTCGGCAACAATCTCCCCGCCGCGTAGCGGTGCCTCCTCATTCAGCCGCTGTGTCGTGATCTGCCCCGGTTCGATGCCGATCACTGCTACCGACCCCGGTTGGCCCTCTATGCGCAACTGCGCCGCGCTGAGCGGCGCAATATGCACGGTATCACGCACACTGACACTGCCGTCAAACTCGCGTGACGGCATCTCGGCCAGCAAGGTGCCATTGTGTGCCACCAGTCGTCCATCCTTATAAACCGATTCAACGACGAAAGTGGGCAGATCATCCAGCACAAGCATATCGGCCACGCATCCCGGCGCGATCATGCCGCGCTCATATAGCCGAAAATATTGCGCAGTATTATAGGAAGCCAGCCGGATGGCCTCGACCGCATCCAATCCAAGCTCAATCGCGCGCCTCACCATCGAATCGATATGCCCACGTGTGGTCAGGTCTTGCGGGTCGCGGTCATCGGTTACGAAAAAGACGCGCGGCGGATGTAGCTCCTGCACCAACGGCAGCAGTGCCTCCAGGTTGCGCGCCGCCGACCCCTCACGGATCATCAGCCACATGCCCAGGCGCACGCGCTCACGTGCCTCCTCCAGCGTAGTACATTCATGATCTGACATCACACCGGCGGCGGCATAGGCGCACAGGTCGCGTCCGCGCAGCCCCGGCGCGTGCCCATCGACTACCAGCCCGTGTTGACAGGTAGCCGCAATCTTAGCCAGTACCTGCTCGTCCGCGCTTAGCACGCCGGGCATGTTCATCATCTCGGCCAGGCCCAATACACGCTCATCAGCCAGCAACGGCAGCAGGTCCTGCGCGGTCAACACGCGATAGGGACTTTCATACGATGAGGCAGGCACACAAGATGAAAGCATGACATAGGCCGACAGCGGCAGATCGCGTGCCGACTCCAGCACATAGCGAATGCCTTCAATCCCCATCACATTAGCGAACTCGTGCGGATCAAGCATGACCGTTGTGACGCCGCGCGGCACGACCAGGCGGGCAAACTCAGAAAGTACGAGCATGGTGCTTTCAATATGCATATGCCCATCAATTAAACCGGGCGCGAGCCAGCGGCCCTGCAAGTCGCGTTCCTCTCGACCGCGATAGCCACGCGCGGCACTACTGCCCGACGGGCAAACGCCGACGATGACACCATCGACCACAGCCACGTCCGCTAAATAGGTTTCCCCACTGCACACATTCACCAGCATGCCGCTTCTCAAAACCAGGTCTGCCGCAAGTTCTCCCCGCGCGACCTGAATACGACGCCGAAGTTGCTCCATTGACAACCCCTCCGCTTCATTATGTGATGCTGTAGATTATATAGTATTGAGGTACATACTAACAGATTTTGGCACAAGCGTCGAGGTTTTTCCTAAACGTCATGAAAACGTTCCGCGAACGCCATAGCATAACAAGGTATTTTCCGCCTCATAGCCTGAATAGGCACCATACATGACCGCTGACCAGCATACTCTACACAACCTCAAGCCGTGCCAATCGTATTCTTTCTATGGCAGGACTATGGTATAATAAAGCAAATGTTTATCGCTTGCCTGAGATACAATAGATGAACAGCGAATAGCCGCGTTAAATCTACTAACCAGCCAGTACCGATGCCACGTAGGAGATGATTATTATATGCAATTGCTTGGGAAGCTTCTGGGTGATCCCAATAAACGTGATTTAAAGGCCCTTCAGCCTCTTGTCGATAAAATTAATGCTCTTGAACCGACCATGCAGAAACTCAGCGACCAGGAACTGGCCGCTAAAACGGCGGAATTTCGCTCGCAGCTCTTCCTCTATCTTAAAGGCGGCATGGTGCTGGAAGATGAACTCGTTTCTCTGTTCCGTGAAGCTCTCTCTACCGTCGATGGCTATGCCGAACAGTGTTCTGATGCCGACCTGCACACAGCTGTCAATCCCTATCGCCTGACCATCGAACGGCGCGACAACCCCGAACACGATCTGCTCGACAATCTGAATCACACGCTTTCAGAGTGTTTTGAGCAATCCTATGAAAAGCTCTGCCCTAAACTGAACCGTCTCAAGGTTGAGCGCGCCATGCAACTGGCCCAGGCCGAGCAGTCCTGGTATGTTGCAGCCGATGAGGGCGAGCAGACCGTTCTCAAGGCGCTGGCCCAGGCTGAGCCGGTCATTGATCAGATCGATGCCGAGATACGGAGCGAGGCTTTCACCACTGCGTGGCAACGCCTCGAACGTCACCATGATGGTCCCCTCACCGGCATCGAGAGCGCACAGGATTTCGAGCAATTGCTCAGCGATACTCTGCGTAACTTGCAGCCCGAAGTGGTCGCGCTCAAGGCCGATGCGATGGATCAGCTTATTCCGGCGATGGTTAAACGCTACAGAAATGGCAAGACGCTGGACGATCTGCTGCCCGAAGCCTTTGCAGTGGTGCGCGAGGCCGGACGGCGCACGATCAAGATGCGCCACTTCGATGTACAGCTTCTGGGCGGCATCGTGCTACATCAGGGCAAGATCGCCGAGATGCGCACCGGCGAAGGTAAAACGCTGGTTGCCACGCTGCCCAGCTACCTCAACGCGCTGACCGGCAAGGGTGTCCATGTCGTAACCGTCAACGACTACCTGGCGCGCCGTGATGCCGAGTGGATGGGCCAGATTTATAAGTTCCTGGGCCTGACCGTCGGCATCATCGTCAACGCCGTAGAGCCGCAATCAGCCGCGCGCCGCGCTGCCTACCAGGCCGATATCACCTATGGCACCAATAACGAGTTCGGCTTCGACTACCTGCGCGACAACATGGTCACGTCGCTCGACCAGATGGTACAGCGCAACCTCAACTATGCCATTATCGACGAGGTGGACAACATTTTGATTGACGAGGCGCGCACACCACTGATTATCTCCGGTCAGGGCCAGGAATCGACCGACATGTATGTCAAGTTCGCACGCTGGGCCAGAACGCTCAAGCCGGAAACCGACTATACCGTCGATGAGAAACTGCGCACCGTTATGTTGACCGAGAGCGGCATCGAAAAGATCGAACGCCTGGCTGGTGTGCAGAACATCTATGATGAGGCCAACATCGACCTGACGCGCTACATGGAGAACGCCATCAAGGCCGAGGTTCTTTTCAAGCGCGACAAGGACTATATTGTCAAAGATGGCGAGGTTATTATCGTCGATGAGTTCACAGGCCGTCAGATGATTGGTCGGCGCTATAGCGAAGGTCTGCACCAGGCCATCGAGGCCAAAGAGGGCGTCAAGGTACAGCGCGAGAACCACACGCTGGCCACCGTCACCTTCCAGAACTACTTCCGCCTCTATAAGAAGCTGGCCGGTATGACCGGTACCGCGCTGACCGAGGCCGAAGAACTGCATAAGATCTATAAGCTGGATGTAGTGGTCATTCCAACCCACAAAGAGATGATTCGGCAAGACCTGCCCGACCTGATCTACCGCACACAAAAGGCTAAATTCAAGGCCGTTGTCGAGGAGATCAAGGCACGCCACGCCAAAGGCCAGCCTGTGCTGGTCGGCACCACCTCAGTTGAAATCTCGGAGTACCTCTCCAGCCTGCTGGAACGCGAGGGCATTCCACATAACGTACTGAACGCCAAGCACCACGAACGCGAGGCGCATATCGTAGCACAGGCCGGTCGCAGCGGGGCCGTCACCATCGCCACCAATATGGCCGGACGCGGCACCGACATTCTGCTCGGTGGCAACCCCACCGAATACTTCGCCCAGGTGCTGCGCAAACACGCCGAACAGGTCGATTATATCCGTGAGATGCCCGCACGCAACGAGGATGAACGCGAGGAGAAGGAAGAGGCCATCCGCGAGTATCTCGCCAACATGACCGAAGAAGAGAAAGAAAAAATCTTCCGCCAGGTTGAGCGCGACTGCGAGAAAGACCACGAGCTGGTAGTCAAACTCGGCGGCCTGCACATTATCGGCACCGAGCGCCACGAGTCGCGCCGCATCGATAACCAGTTACGTGGTCGCGCCGGACGCCAGGGCGATCCCGGCTCTTCGCGCTTCTACCTCTCGCTAGAAGACGAGTTGATGCGCCGCTTCGCTGCCGACCGCGTATCCGCGCTGATGGAACGCTTTGGCATGGACGACGATACCCCACTCGAAAGTTCGATGGTTTCCAAACTGATTGAGAGCGCGCAGGCCAAAGTTGAGGGTTACAACTTCGACATCCGTAAGAATGTGGTCGAGTACGATGATGTCATCGCCAAACAGCGCGAGGTGATCTACGCCGACCGCCGTGCCGTGCTGGAGCGCGCCGACCTGCACGAGCGTGTACTGAGTATGATCCGTGCTGAGGTGGCGAAGATCGTCGATAGTAATATCCCCGGCCCGGTGGTCAGCGAAGAAGAGCAATTGCAGAACGTCTTCAATATGATCGAGGTCTGGGTGCCTATCCCGGATGACCTGATCCCGGAGAACGTTCACGCGGTACGTCGAGAGCAACTCAAGCAGCAACTGACCGATCTGGTGATCAACCATTACGAGATGCGCGCGCGTCAGATCGAGGAGCAGCAAGCGCCTCTCAAAGCCGAAAATCCCGACATGGTGGTGTTCACTATCCGCGACCTGGAGCGCTCCTATACCTTGCAGATTATCGACCGCTTGTGGATGGATCACATCGATGCGCTGGATGTCATGCGCGCCGGTATCGGCTTCCGCGCCATCGGTCAGCGTGACCCGCTGGTGGAGTTCAAGAACGAAGCCTACATCATGTTCGAGAATCTCAAAGACACCATCCAGCACTATATCGTCGATTCGCTGCTCAAGCTGCTGCGCAACGATTTCACTATTACCATCCAGCGGCCCGAACCGCCGCGCAAGGCTCCCACGAAGCTGCGCACCAACGCTGATGAGATCGCCCGTGCTAGCGGTCAGAGCAAGAGCGACAGCCGCGAGGAACGCCCTGCAAAGCCCGCCGTGCCGCGCAATGCCGACTCGCGCAATGGCAACGCGCGTCCACAGCCTCGCTCCAACACCTCCGGCAAAGTTGCCGCCGCTACGGCATCCACCGCCGCTGGCAACAGCATACCGAAGGTCGGGCGCAACGACCCATGTCCTTGCGGGAGCGGCAAAAAATATAAGAAGTGTCATGGAGCGTAGCAGAAAATAGCGGGCCTGACGCGGGGGGCCTGATACCCACAGGGGACATCACTACATGCAGTGATGTCCCCTGTGGGTATCAGGCCGATCCACGTGATGAAACGCTGACTCTATGTATTACGTTACCTAAGTGGGTGGATTATAAGTTATATTTCTTTTTTTGTGTCTCCATCGGTAGCATCTTTTCGATTAGTGACCATTAGACTTACTGTTTATATATTCGAGGTTATCAATGCCTGATATAGAGGGGAATAGCGGCGCGTTAGGGACTACTCATACCCCTGATCCATCAGTAACAGACGCTCTGCCACCATCACCGCTGTCAACCGCACACGCGAGAGAAGAAACTACCTCATCCACAGCCAGCAAGGATGAGCCATCTATTGATGAGGCTGATGTTCCAACTGAGCCACGACAAACGGCGCTGTCAACTGAAGCGATAGAGGCACAAGCCACTCTACCGACTCAGATCGCTGGCTCTCCCGCCGCTATCCAGGAGAAACCTGTCTCGGAGCAGCCCCCCGTCGTTGCGGCAGTTGCTATTGAGCCACATACTGACCCGGTGCCGCGTCTACGCAAGCACTCTCGCTTCAAATTTTATCACAGCATCTCACTTTCTCTGCTCTTGATCTTCCTGCTTAGCATGCTTGTACCACTCATCTTTCTGGTCGGCTACACCATCAGTACCTACAACACCTATCTTGCTCTGCGCAGCCACGCCAGCAGCGGCGTCCATCATCTGCTAGACATCAAAACTGCTTTTACCGGCGCAAGTAGCAATCCCTCTATCCTGTTCGATCCCGCCAGGCTGCAACAGGCTAAAAATGACAGCATGGCGGCCAGCGCCGATTTTCAGCAGGTACAATACCTCATCGAGCATACCGCACTGATCAATACGATCAGTACCTATCTACCGCAATATCGCCCCCTGGTAGAAACGGCGCGCTCGGCCAGCATTATCGGGAACGATGTCGCCAAAATTGGGATCATTGTCTTTACTAATGCGCAAACAATGTCTCCAAACTTCAAAACGCCCTTACTCAGCACGTCCAAAACACCCCTGATTACGCCCGCTAACCTGCAAATGATCGGGCATACTATCGATAGTATTCTGCCCCTGATGCGCGATATCCAGGCACAGGTGCCGCATCTCTCGCTCGACTCTCTGCCATCCAGCATACTGAGCACGAAACAGAAGGAAGAGCTGGCGCAGTTTTTGCCGCTCTTGCCGACCCTCAACGCCGCCCTCTCTCAAACAGACAGCATGCTCGGCGCTATCGGCTGGTTGCTGGGTGTCGGCACGCCGCGCAATTTCCTCGTACAGACGATGGATCGCGCCGAATTGCGCCCCAGCGGCGGCTTTACCGGCCAGTTCGGTGTGCTGACCATTAACGGTGGGCGTATTGCACCATTCTCACTTGAGAACGTGGCCCTGGTCGAGTACGCCGGTAATAGCCCGACCTACGGCAATCTGGCCCCGACAGCGTATCGCTCCTGGTGGCCCTTCGCCAACTGGGGACTGCGCGATTCCAATCTCTCGGCGGACTTCCCTGCCACAGCACAGCTCGCTATGCAACAATTTCAGCTTGAGATGCACCAGCAGGTCGATGGCGTCATTGCTTTCAGCCCTTTCCTGGTCGAACATATCCTACAGATCATTGGCCCGATTTATATCCCTCAATACAATGAAACCATCACTTCTCAGAACTTAGAGGATCGCCTGCATTATTACCAATTGGATAACGCCGGTATTCGCAAAGAAGAGATCATTGAGCATGTCGAAGACCCGGCAGTAGCACGCAAACTCTTCACCGCACGAGTCGAAAAAATTCTGCTCAGTAAAATACGCAGCGAGCCGCCAACGACGCTACTGGCTATTGCCCGCGAGGCACTGCATAACCTGAAAACCAAAGACCTGCAAATCTACTTTACGAATCAGCAGCTAGAAAATCTGCTCATCAAATACGATGATGCGGGTCAGGTCGATACCTCGACCACGCATGATGGCCTCTTCGTCGTGCAGGCCAACGTTAGTGCCAGCAAAGCTTCGCAATACGTGCGCACCAGCATCCAGGATACCGTAACGCTGGATGCGCAAGGCGGCGCAACCCACGTCATGCAACTTCACCTGGACTACACGCAGATTGCCACCGTCTACGGTCTGGACACCTACCGCGACTACGTGCGCGTCTACGTGCCTCCGACAGCACAATTTCTATGGGGCGATGGCTTCGATACCGGCCAGCCCCTCTGTGATGGGCCATACGCCCCCTGCCCCGCCAACGGCATCTACCCCGGAGATGAGCTAATCTGTCCCACGGGACAGTATCATGCTGGTGCTTCCGCGCCCATGCTGAACGACCCCTATACCGGTGAGTGGCACCCCCTGGATACCATCGGCCCTCCCACCAACTTTACCAGCGACATCCCCGGTCGCGCCATGTTCGGCGGCTATGTCGTGGTGCCGAAAAACTGCAATATGACGGTCACGCTCTCCTGGTATGTTCCCCCCAGCGGGCATACCCCTTACCGTCTATTGGTGCAGCGCCAGGCCGGTACATTTCCTGATCTCGACCTGACCATCCTGCCCACACCCGGCGACTGCTCCAGCCTTCAGAC
>DAOTVZ010000250.1:0-2005 GCA_034436045.1 Ktedonobacteraceae bacterium
ACCCCTATAATGACCAGCAACGCGTCATTACAGAGGACTATCCTCACGGTCGCCTCGTCTTACAACGATTACACACTATATTAAATGTTCGTCGTGTTACTTACGCGATATGCAGGATGATACGTCCACGACCGTGGCCACTTTCGCAGAGTTTTTGAGCCTGCGCGGCCTCGCTGAGCGGAAAGACTGCGCCGACTGTGACCTTGATCTGACCCTCGTCGATCAGGCGCGCGAAGGTGCTTAGCAACTCGCTGTTGACCTGGGCCGAGAAACGTGCGATACGCACACCAAGTTCGCGCGCTTTCGCCTCGTCGGGCTGACCGGCAATCTCGACCAGGGTGCCGCCCCGTTTCAGCGTGGGCCAGACACTGGCAAGCACCGCACCGCCAACGCTATCAAATACCAGGTCTATGTCTCGAACCTCGTCTTCCAGGCGTGTCTTTGTGTAGTCAATCACCGTTTCCGCCCCCAGAGAACGCACGAAATCCACATTTTTAGTAGAAGTTGTGGCGATCACATGAGCGCCTTTCCAGCGCGCGAATTGTACGGCAAAGAGGCCCACGCCGCCTGCTCCGCCCAGCACCAGCACGCGCTGACCGGCTTGCAGATTTCCGTAATCGAAGAGGCCTTGCCACGCGGTTGTCGCGCCGATGGGAATGGTTGCCGCTTCATCAAAACTCAGGGTTTTGGGTTTGAGCGCGAGCGCATTTGCCGGAGCGATGGCGTATTCAGCATATGACCCCTTAGAGCTGCGGCCAAAGACCGCCTGTCCAGGCTGAAACGCGGTGACACCAGGCCCGACCTGCTCTACCACACCGGCCAGATCTGCTCCGGGCACATAAGGAAAGGTTGAGGGACGAAAATCCTTCATCCAGCCTGCGCGAATCTTCCAATCCACCGGGTTGACGCCCGCCGCATGGACACGCACCAGCACCTCACCTTCCTGTGGCTCCGGTCGCGGAATACGTTCCAGCTTGAGCTGATCGGCATCCCCGTAATCATGTACCTGTATCGCTTGCATCATTTGTGTTGCCATGAAGTAAGTCTCCCCTTGATGAGAATGAACATGCATGACAGCAAAAAGCCGTCAGCAAGATTCTACTTCTGGCAACACTTACATTTTGTAAGATATTCCCGAATTGTTAGCACTATGACGAACAGGGCAAGCGCCGGGTGCGTTTGCCACCGGTGGATGCCCTACAGAGCGGCCAGACCAGCTTTTGCGACCTCCATGTCGTCTGTCCAGTGGCCCCCACTGACGCCAATGCCGCCGATGATGCCCTCGTCGGTGCTGATGGGGAAGCCGCCGCCGAAGACGATCAGGCGATCCGTTTTGATGATGCCATGCAGCAGGGGGGGATCATTTTTAACGAACTCGAACCACTCGTGGGTTGCCATGCTAAAGCTGATGGCGGTATAGGCTTTATCTTGCGCGATCTGCACGCTCAACAGCGGCGCGCCGTCCATGCGGCTGAAGGCTTTGAGCGTGCCGTCTTCGTCACAGATGGCAATGCACATCGGCTTGCCCATCTCTCTGGCCTTCGCCTCGGCGGCAGCAATCATGCGCTGAGCGGCGGCGCTCGTAATGCTGCTCTTCTTAAACGTGTTCTCTGCCATAGACGTACTCCTTTGTATGCTGAATAAATATGCAGGCGGCCAACGTGGCTGCCTGGGGACTGAACCCATGCAAGGTTCCGTTGAGATTGTATCACACCGAAGCTTGACAGTCCGATTTCTCACCATGTACTATTGTTACGGTACTCATGGTTGTTGCTCTCTTAAAATCCTCACTATTCTCCAAAGGAGCAAGCATATGGGCATGACCAGAGATGGTCTGTCGTACTGGCAGGCCGAGACGACCAGCCCTCTACTGGAAACGACCGTTGGTGATCTGCTCGACCAACGCGCCGCGCAATTTCCTACCCGTGATGCAATTGTTTATTCCTGCTACCCCGAATTTGCTGGCGCACTGGACATTCACTGGACATTCCAGCAATTTCGTGAC
>DAOTVZ010000251.1:0-11580 GCA_034436045.1 Ktedonobacteraceae bacterium
ATCTACACATTCTTCCCGTTTATTCAGAACTCCATGCTAGCCAGGCACAGGGCGCAATACGCTTGCTCAAGCATCAGGCGGAGACGCTGGCGGCATTTGGCGACCCGAATATTGATGTGATTTTCAACACGGCCATGACGGGCGACGGCAAGAGTCTGGCGGCCTATCTACCTTCGTTGCGTGATGGGTTGCATGTAGTAGCGATGTATCCAACCAATGAACTCGTGCGCGACCAGTATCAGGCTCTCAAGTTGTATCAGCAACGCCTGCAATTGCGATTGCCGAGACATGACACAATGTACAGCGACAGGATTACGCGCCTGGTGCGTGAGCATGGCTTGACGCGCGTGGATGAGATACGCAAGCTGGTGATGAATAACGGCATACTGTTGACGAATCCAGACCTGATTCATCTCATCATGGGCTATCACTATGGGTGGGGCTATGTGAAGCAAGAGCTGGCGGTGGACACAGCGATGAACTTTGATTACTTCCTGTTTGATGAATTTCACGTTTTTGGTGTGCCGCAGGTTGTAGCCGTAACAAACATGCTGGGCTATCTGGCAACCTCTTATGCTAATAAGCCCGCTCAGCGCAAGAAGTTTGTCTTTCTCTCGGCCACACCTACGCCGTTGCTGACAGCGCTGCTTCAGCGGAGTGACCTGCGCTGTTGCCAGATCACTGGGAATTATCGTTCGACGGCGGCGGACGGCTATCGCTGTATCCTGCAGCCGTGCGAACTGGAACTGCATGAGGTTAGCCAGGAGGCTCCGACCGAACAGTGGATTGAGGCACATGCGGAGGAGATACTGACCTTTTTCAAACAGTATCCAACGTCGAGGGCGGCTATCCTGGTTTCGTCGGTGGCGACCGCGCGCCGCCTGGTCAAGCGACTCACGGCATTTTTCGCGCCACATGGCATTACGGTGGGAGAGAATACAGGCCTGACCAGTACAGAAGAGAAAAAGGAGTCGTTCAAGCGTCATATTCTTGTCGGTACCTCGACCGTTGATGTGGGCATTGATTTTCACATCAACTACCTGGTCTTTGAAGCTTTTGAGAGTGGTACCTTCTTACAACGTTTTGGACGCCTGGGACGCCACGACGAATTTCCCGCGTATCGCGCTTACGCATTGATCCCGCGTTTTGTACGTGAGCGCCTGTCCATGCAGCTTGTCGGCAAAGAGGAGATCGAGCGTGAGCAACTCAACACGCTGGTGCGTGAGGCGTTCCCGACGGAGCAGCAATTTATGCGTTATAGCAAGCACTGGGGCAGCGTGCAGGCGGCGCAGTTGCTGGTGGAACTGCAACAGGTGGGAAGCAAAGGGCAGGATGAAAATAGTGCTTTCACAGCGGCCCTGACAGAGCATTACGAGCGGTTGTATGGAGATAAGACTAAAAAACCGGCGATGCCGACAGCGATAAAAAAATATTGGGCTTTAAAGAACAAGGCTCCTCAAGTGCTGCGTGAGTTGGAAAGTTTTCGCGGGCAGAGTCCGCTCTCCTGTGGTGTGTGGGACACTGATGGGCACCTGCAAATATATGATCTTTTCTTCCTGCTCACCAATGCCGAATTTGAGGTGTTGGACAGGGCTGATTTTATGCGTGAGGTACAGCGTCAGGGTCTGGAGGAGCGGGATTTTGTAGAGCAACTGCTCTACCTTAAAATTCATGACTATATTCCAGAACGCTTAAAGCTGGCTTTACATCTTCAGCAGAATCTTACTGGTCGTTTGCATACACTGCAAATCTGTTCGGGTTTTTATGTCGAGGAACCGCGACATACCTGGCTGGATCAGGTGAATCGTGCCTTGAAGCGGCTGAAATTGCCGTGTGTCATCAGCGATATGCCACGACAGGAGCTAAGAGGGCGATTGCAACTGAACATGCTATTTCCCGTCTATCGCCTGCGTGACGACACAGGATATGAGTACTCGATTGCTTTTGGACAGGAGGCGTTGTTGCTGGAAACGGAATTGAAATACTACAAGAACAAGGACGATAAAGCTATTATGGCCTGAGCCGTAGGGGTGTGATTTATCACACCCTGGTTGTTCGCCAATCTGCTTACAGGGTGTGATGCATCACACCCCTATAATGAGAGGTGATATGTGTTTTTCCTGAAATTTCTACAAGATCAGATCGAGCCGGATGACGAGGTGATGCGCTCGTTTGTCGAACTGGTACTGCCCAGGTTGATGGCGCTCTATACCGATAGATCGGCGAAAGGAGGTGAGCATTCTCCTGATGATGTGGATGGGGATACAAAGAAGAAGTTCGAGGCCAGAGAAGATCAGAGCATGGCGAGCCATCTGCTGAACGGCATTTTTCCCTCATTGCGCCTGCTCAATCTGCTAGAGGCCGAACAGGTAGGGCCGATACCTTTTACAGAGACGGAGCGGCGCGTCTATGTGCTTGCCTATATGATGCACGACATAGATAAGCTGCTGAAGCAAAAGGGCATTCCGACGCAGGATCGCGAGGCCATTGAGCGGGCGAAAGAGGTGATTGCAGAGGAATTGCGCAAATGCAACGTCGAAGCCTTTTTCCCTGAGTTTATGACCTATCTTGAGGATATTACGTACCTGGCGGTAAACACGCAGCAGAAATGGGGTACGCATCTGCATCCCTACCTCTGGCGTTTTCAACTGCGTGAACGCCGCATCCCGATCCTCAAACGGCTCTGCACCTATTCTGACCATATTGCCTATCTGGTTCAATCTCCATCGGACATAGTGTTGAGCGAGGAAGCTGCAACGCTCAAAACGATTCTGGCTGAATTAAGCGAGGATACGCTGGAATTCACCTATCATCAACTGCGCGAAGTGCGTGGCTTGCTGACGAGCGTGGTGAATACAGAACTGGTGCAGCTTTTCACCACTGAACGCGATGGTATCTGGCCGTATCTCTTCTTCTCTGACGGCGTGGTGTATATTAAGCGCAAATCATTGCCGCTTGCGATTACGACGGAGCAGATTGTTGAGGGGGTGCAGGCACAATTGCGCACTATCTGCGCGCCTCGTATCAAGCAGGTTGCGCCGGGCTTTAAGTTTAGCATTCAGGGCATTGCTAAGCATCCCGACTACTACTTTGAGTTTCTCTCGCTAGAAGAGTATGCCGGGTTGCTGGCGCGGAACACTATCTTGCGTACTAACAACGATATTACAGCTATTCCTCTTATAAAGATGCAAAAGATGCAGAAAGACGGTGATATACCAGCTTCCTTACCAATGGATTTTACCCCGGATAAACGCATTGGTATGGTGGCCCGTTTTCTGTCGGTGGTGTTTGTGACGCTGCTTGGTATGCTGGATACGAAGCAACATGTCGGACTCTACGAGCGTGTGCAGCGGGAAGTGGTACGACATCTGGAGTTGACGCCGTATTGGGAACTGTCGAAAGCTATTCCGAATAAGGGAGGGGTAGAGTATCGCTGGTTCTGGCTCGGTGCCTGCTATCTGCGCGACCATCCAGGTATAGACGAATATAATGGCGAGCAGAGCCTGGATGCCGTCTTTACCTCGACATTGAAGCTGGTGCTGGCGTTGGCGGGCGATGTGCTGCGTCAGCGTATGCCACAGAAGTACTTCATGCATCTACAGTCTTACCTGGATAGTGTGGTTGAATTGCCGCTCTCGGTGAAAGCCGGTGGCACGTTGCCCGATTTTAAGGGCGAACTGACGCGCTACGCGGGGGCTAAGGGCAAAGGGTGGAAGCTCATCTGCACGCTTTGCAATAGTGCGTATCCGGCGGAGGAGCAGAGCGACGATGCTGTGCTATTCCAACCCTGGGTCTATAAAAATAAGCTCTCACTCTACGCGGGCAAGAATGCAGGTGGCATCTGTGCCATCTGCTCACTGGAACTGATGCTGCGCCAGATACTACAAAAGGGGCAATCGCGTCTGACGGGCAGTAAGTTCGAGGGGCTGAAAACCAAATACATCACCGTCTACCCGAATTTCTTCTTTACGGCGGAGACGAGTGCTCTGGTAGGTGGTATTGTGCAGCAGTTGCAAGACATCAACTTCTTCACAGTGCGCAGGCAGCTTGATGGCAAGGACATCACTACTGAGGATTTGATGATGTTGGAGGCTTTTGCGGCTCCTGAGAATGTGGAGGAGATGCAGGAAGTGATCCTGGATGATGAGGAGGAGGATGAAGATGGTGAGGTGCATGAAGAAACGAATGCGGCTATCACGCACGATAGGGGCTATATCAAGTTCCAAACTCCAACATATCCTGGCCTGTACCTGTTCGGTATGCCCGCACGCAAGGATGATGATGATACCTCTTGCTGGGCTATGCCCGCTTTTCTGGCGCTGGCCTTGCCGCTGGTCAGTGGAACAAAGACGGTGATCTCGGAGATGCCGCTACCGCTCTTTTCGTCGGGGCGTGAGTTCCGTGAAACTGTCGTTTTTGACGCACCGCATCCTTATCTGTTGCGCTTGCTTAAAACACCGCGCCTGCGTGTCAACGTGCTGCTGAAGAAGTTGCGCGTGCTATCCAGCATCTATCGTGTGAATCTGGATACCTTTGCCAGACAGGGGAAGCCAGAATGGAAGCACCTCAATGCTATCTCGCGCGACCTGGAAACCGATCCACTCTACCTGTTCAGCTATCTGCGCCGACAGCACCGCGAGGACAATAAGGAATTTTTCCCACGCGAGGCAGAACAGTATCTACATATCTATGAAATGATTTTGGAGGAAGATGTGAGCAAGATTCAGAAGTGTGTAGACCTCTACACCAGATTCTATCGTGGCGGCTATGAGTCACATTCGATGCTCAAGCCGGTCGATATCGTGGCGCGGGCCATCATCAATAGCCCGCTGAATATCGAGCCGGACGACCTGCTCTGGCAGATTCAGGGCGAGTTGCGAAGCTGGCTCGACCGCGTGCGCAATCGGCAGGCGGCAGGCTATGCTGTCTTTCGTGGGCGCGATATTGATACGCAGCAAGAACCGGCGGTACGGGAATTTGTTGAGTTCTTCTACAAGGAGATTTTCCTCGATTACTGCCAGGGAGAACGCGGCACGCTGCGCAATCGTATCAACCGCTTTAAGGATGGTTGTGAGGCGTACTATGTGCATTTGCGCGCGGAGCAACGTATTCAGGAGCAACAAGAGGCTCAGGCCGAGCAAACTAGTGAAACTGTCGTGGAAGCGTAAGTAAACCGAAAAGGAGTGTAGTACAACATGTTTTTACAGAGTATTGCTTTCAAAGATGTCTTTCAGACCGAGATTCCCCGTTTGCCGATGGGAAAGTATGCCCATATCATCATTCTGCGCGAGACAAATTCATTCGCGCTTTTCCAGACCGATGGTGAGTTGAATCTGAGCCGTGTCAGTCTGGGACGCACGAAGGCGCATCAAGGGCAGGCATCGCGCATTGTGCTGTTTAAGCGCAAGCAGTCCACGCCAGAGCGTCTGACCGGGCGCGAACTGCTGCGGCGCTATGGCATCGTTACGGCCTGTGAATACAATAGCGCCGATTTCTGCAAGAAGTGTCCCGATTGCATCTATTATGGCTTTGCTATTGGTGATAAAGGGTCGGAACGCTCGAAGGTGCTGGTGGACTCGGCCTTCTCGATCACCGGTTATGATACCTCACATCAGCAATTTACCTTCAATGCCCCTTATGAGAATGGTACGATGAGCGAGGCGGGCAAGATGAAGACCTCGCTCGGTGAGCAGGACTATGTGTTGCCACAGGTCTACTTTCCCTCAGTGGTAACGATCAAAGACCCGACTGAGGCCGAATTTATCTATGTGCTGAACAATATTCTGCGCACACGCCGCTATGGAGCGCAAAACACGCGCACCGGTACTGTGCAAAACCTGGTGACAGGTATTGTCTTTGCTGACGGCGAGATTTTCTCGAATTTGCAACTCTGTCAGGCCATCTACGATGCGCTCACACCTGAGCAACTTGCGCGCACTCCGCTCCTACAAGACGATGTATTGACGGCGATGCGCCAGGTCACGCCCATGCTGCTGCAAGAGGACGGTGTAGTGGCGCGCCTGGTGGCGGATGAGGCGTTGGATGCGCTGTTGCAGGAAACACTGCAATTGACCAGCAACGAGGGACGTTTGCGCGCCGTGCTGACACAGGCCAATGCCGAGACATTGCGCTATGCCGAGCAGTTCGGGGTCGATGCTAAGGCGACCAAGAGCGCGAAGAAATAGGGGTGGAGCATGTTGATCAGCATGTATCGCCTGACGCTGCATGACTACCTCTTCTATGCTTCACGTGAGATGGGACGGCTGTACGAGACGGAGAAGTATCTGCATAATTATGGTTTAGCCTATGCGCTCGGCCTGGTCACGTCGTCCTATAGCAATCTGGCACAGGTGCCGCACTATGCAGAGGATTTGCAGCGTCTCAACGAGCAGGGGGTCTATGTTACCCCTGCTCATCCCGAACGATATACATTTACCTTTCATACCTTCAAAATGGCAAATGTCAACTATTACAATCGCAGTGTGCAGATCAGCACGAATCAGGTAGTGTTTGGACGCTCGAAGGAGCTGGCCCCTGAGAGTAGCTTTATCTTCTTCGTGCTGAGTCCGCAGCCGGTCGCGCTCCCACACTGGATTCGCCTGGGCAAGTGGATGGCGAAGGCGCGGGTGGAGAAACTGGCACAGGGCGAGGCGCACGTGAAGCGGGGCGATCAACAGATGAGCGGGGCGCTCAACCCGCTTGATCTGCAAGGTGTACCTGCACATTGCAATATTGTTGCGATGGCACCCGCCAGCCTGATTACCAATGTGACGTTGAGCGGCGATTATTATGAAGCTGAGGTAGGTGGGCAAAAGGTGTGTCTGCCGGTGAAGATGCGTTTTTATTCAGCATGAAAACAAGGCAACTGAACAAGGCAGGCGCGATGGATGTTTATGGCGCAGTAGGCGAAGAGGTTGAGTGCAAGGGCAGGGCATCCACGAGAAGAATGACCCATACCATGATACGATATACCCTTGCCCGTTTTTTATTGTAGGGGTGCTCCTGGTGAGTACCCCGCTCTGAAGGGTATCCTGTGTGATACTGGTATTCTAAGCATAGAAGGATAGAAAAAGTATGGATAGCGTCAGTACAACGGCTCCGGCGCGGCTCTATTCGTTACTGCTCAAACTGCGCCCGGCGGCGTATGGCACGCTGATGGCTTTTTCGGGCGATCTGGTTCACGCGGCTTTCTTGAACTGGGTACGCACGGAAGCACCGGATGTAGCGGAGTGGCTACACGCGGGCAACAAGCGGCGTCTCTTTACCTGCTCCAGCCTGCAATTTCCTTTGCCAGCGGGACGTATGCGAGAGGCAGAGTTCAAAAATATACACCTGCCGCTCTTCACGGAGAAGGTCTATACCGTGCGTATCACACTTTTGATGGGAGAACTGTTCCCTTTGCTTTACCATACGCTGCTGCACTTCGATGCTCACTCAGCAGGCAAAAACGAACCATTTATGCGCCTGGGCAAGCAGGAGTTTCATCTGCAAGAGGTCGTGATGACCGATGACGCGAGCGGATGGAGTTGCTCTCAATCGCTTAAAGACCTGGTTGAACTGGCGCGAACGCGACCTCTAGGCAGTGCTGCCTCGCTCACACTGGAGTTTGCCTCATTAACGGTGTTTAATCGTAGCACGCAGCAAAATAAAGCGTATGGCAAATATTTTGCATTACTGCCTTTACCGGCCTATATCTTCCCGATGCTGGCCCTGCGCTGGCGTGAACTGGCTCCGCCTGAACTGGCTCAATTAGTGCAGATTGAGCAGATTGAGCGTTATATTCAGGAAGATGGCATCATTATCAGCGATTACAACCTGCATCCGCATCATGTCACCTTTACCAATCATCCGCAGAAAGGCTTTGTGGGCACCTGCACGTACCAGTTGCGCAGTCCCGATGCAGATGTTGAGCCAGATGTAACGCCTCTTACGGTTCGACAACAGCTTGTGCTGCTGGCGCACTTTGCCTTCTATAGTGGTGTGGGCTACAAGACGGCGATGGGCCTGGGCCAGACACGTGTCCTGGGGGGTAGTAGCCGTGATTGAGTATGATGATGCGCTGGCGATAGATGAGATGCTGTTTATCTCGTATCTGAACGCGCTGGAATACTGTCCACGCCGCTTTTATTATGAATGCGTGCTGAGCGAGTTTCTAGACAATGCCCATACCATTGAGGGGATGATGCGTCACGAGATGAGTGATAGTGGTCTCACCACCACACGCGATGGCGTGACGACGCTGCGACGTGTCCGGGTGTATTCGGCACGTCTGTGCTTGAGCGGCTTCGCCGATGTTGTTGAGGAGACGGAGGGCTATCTGATGCCGGTCGAGTATAAGAAAGGTAAGATGGGTGAGTGGTTGAACGATCATGTGCAACTGTGCGCGCAGGCCCTATGCCTGGAGGAGATGACAGGCCAGACGATTGAGCGCGGCTATATCTTCTATGCCGGTTCCGCGCACCGCGAAGAGGTCATCTTCACAGAACAATTACGCTGCCGTACTGAAGAGGCGGTTCAACTTGCCTTTAAGTTGATTGAACAGCAAACATTGCCGCCGCCGCTGATTGGCAAGGTAACACGTCGTTCACCGTTGCCAACTATACACGCGAAATGCCGTGATTGTAGTCTAGAACCACTTTGTCTGCCGCGTGAAGTCTGGTTGATGGAGCATCAGCAAAACGCCGCCGACGATGAAGAGAAATAGTGTGAGAGAAGAACGTATGGCTACACTCTATTTAAATGAGCAGCAATCGGTAGTTAAGAAACGCGACGAATATCTGATTATTCAATATGCAGATAAGCACACCAGAGAAGTACCCCTGGTCAACGTGTCGCAGGTGGTCGTTTCTGGTGATATTACGTTGACGACACCCGCGTTGCACACGCTGTTAGACCGTGGCATAGAGGTCTGTTTTCTCTCGATGTATGGGCATTTTCGCGGTCGGCTCTCGCCACCGATAGCGAAAAATGCCTTTGTGCGTCGCGCACAACATAAGGTACATAGTAGTAAGCAGGAAAGCCTGCCGATTGCTCGTGCCTGTGTGCGCGGTAAAGTTGAGAATATGCGCGTCATGCTGATGCGAGCCAATCGTAGTCTGAACGATGTGGAAATAAATGAGGCTATTGTGGCCTTGAAGGCTATGGCACGAGAGGCGGAGCATGCTGTGTCTATTGGCTCTTTACTCGGCATTGAAGGCAATGCTTCCGCAGTGTATTTTCGTGTCTTCGGCAAATTGCTACGTGGCCCCTTCACCTTTACCCATCGACGCCGACGCCCGCCAACTGATCCTATCAATGCCATGCTGAGTCTGGGATACACATTGTTGACGCAGCAGGTCATGGCAGCAATCCAGGTGGTGGGACTCGATCCCTATGCGGGTTTCCTGCACCAGCCACGCCAGGGACGTCCGGCGCTGGCACTCGACTTGATGGAGGAGTTTCGTCCTCTCCTCACTGATTCCGTCGTGCTGGATATTGTGAATCATCGCATTCTCACTCCTTCTGACTTTAAGGAGGAGCTGGGCGTAGTCTATCTCAAGCCGGAAGCACGCAAAACATTCTATGCTAAGTGTGAGGAGCGTTTACAGGAGGAATTGCAACATCCCTATTTTGGCTATCGTACCAGTTACCGTCGGTGTATCGAGCTTCAGGCACGCCTGCTGGCCAAGTGGCTGATGGGCGAAATACCGGCTTATCGTCCGCTATGTGTGCGCTAAGAAGAGAGGAGCAGCAAGATGAGCGAGCGCAACAAAAGCAATGATGATACGATGTTATACGTTGTCAGCTATGACATTCCTGATGATCGGCGACGTGCGCGTGTGCATAGCGCCCTCACCGGCTATGGAACCTGGGTGCAGTACAGTGTCTTCGAGTGTTTTCTGGATAGGAAGCAGCGTATGCGCATGGAAGCGCGCCTGCACAAAGAGATTCACCACAGCGAGGACACCGTGCGCATCTATGGCTTGTGCGCTACCTGCTATCCAAAGGTGGTCGTCCTCGGTACCGGTGACGCGCCCAAAGAGGATCGTATCTACATGCTTTGAGGGCAGGCATAAGAATTTGCGAGGCACGAAGCGAACATGTTGCCACGCTCGCTGCCTCGCAAAAATTGCTCATTGCATAAACTGGCTTCTCAGGCTATTGCGTAAAATGACAATCTCGTGTATACTCTCTGTGAGGCCTCGGAGAGGTTCCAAAATCGGTATCTCAAGACCTCTGCCTCGCAAACGATGTGTTCAGCCCGCCTGAGAAGCGGCGCGAGGCATCGCCTGTTGAGGAAGAACGGGCATCTCGGTTGAGATTGAAACCTGTCCAGGGTACCCCCAAAGAGCATACGTGCATACTGTTGAGGAAGAACGGGCATCTCGGTTGAGATTGAAACTTCCTCTCTCTGAACGATCTGAATACTTCCCCCTTGTTGAGGAAGAACGGGCATCTCGGTTGAGATTGAAACGCGACTTCCCCGCTCGCAATGGCGCGAAGCAGGTCGTTGAGGAAGAACGGGCATCTCGGTTGAGATTGAAACGGATGCTCGTTCACCACATAGCCAATCAGGTTTGTCGTTGAGGAAGAACGGGCATCTCGGTTGAGATTGAAACGTCCGCCGTGGGCTACCAGAGAGTTGGCGCAAGCTATGTTGAGGAAGAACGGGCATCTCGGTTGAGATTGAAACCCGGCATTACTATGATCTGGGCCATCGTGAGATCGGGTTGAGGAAGAACGGGCATCTCGGTTGAGATTGAAACCATCCGGTGGTACCAATGCTCTGCTCTTGTACAACGTTGAGGAAGAACGGGCATCTCGGTTGAGATTGAAACGCACGCACATCACCTTGCCACATGCGACCATAAATTGTTGAGGAAGAACGGGCATCTCGGTTGAGATTGAAACTCAAACTGATTCACATACGAAAACGACTCTGGAAGCGTTGAGGAAGAACGGGCATCTCGGTTGAGATTGAAACAATGCTAGCGACGGACCCCAACCAGCTATTGCTGATGTTGAGGAAGAACGGGCATCTCGGTTGAGATTGAAACAGCCATAAAATAGCCATGTGCGACATACAGAAAGAAGTTGAGGAAGAACGGGCATCTCGGTTGAGATTGAAACCAGGCTTGAGGGTGCCCTATCTATGGGTGCGTGCTAGGTTGAGGAAGAACGGGCATCTCGGTTGAGATTGAAACTCGACCTACGTGGCGCTGACGCAGGCCGGCATCACCGTTGAGGAAGAACGGGCATCTCGGTTGAGATTGAAACGTGCATCCGCCGCTTTTTTTCGGGGCAACCACGCCAGTTGAGGAAGAACGGGCATCTCGGTTGAGATTGAAACGACAGCCAACTTTCCAACAGGGCACGAATATCACGGACAGTTGAGGAAGAACGGGCATCTCGGTTGAGATTGAAACAATATAAGCCTGTATGCAACCAGCGTCACAAACAGTGTTGAGGAAGAACGGGCATCTCGGTTGAGATTGAAACGACGCAACAATGCTGGTCTTGCCGCTCGCGGACGGCCGTTGAGGAAGAACGGGCATCTCGGTTGAGATTGAAACCTTCCTCGACAGGGCAAGCAACACCTCA
>DAOTVZ010000252.1:0-3923 GCA_034436045.1 Ktedonobacteraceae bacterium
ATCTGGGGGAAATCAGCTAAGCCTTGTGCCAGTTGTTTGCAATTCTCGTGATCTTCGGCGAGACGCTCTACCATCTGTTCCAGTGCAACAATGCCAGCCGCTGCCAGAATACCGGCCTGACGCATGCCGCCGCCAAGTAGCTTGCGTACCCGGCGGGCGCGCCGAATAAATTCATGGGTGCCTACAAGCATTGAACCGACGGGCGCGCTCAGCCCTTTGGAAAGACAGAACATCAATGAATCGACGGGGGCGACCAGTGTACTGACCGGGATACCAAGAGCGATAGCCGCATTAAAGATGCGCGCCCCATCGACGTGAACGGCAAGGCCGTGCTCGTGAGCGAGAGCGGCGACGGCGGCGAGATAGTCGGCGGAGAGAACGGTGCCACCGCAACGATTGTGCGTGTTTTCCAGACAGATTAAGGCGGTCGCGGCTACATGTTCATCGCTTTCATCGGCGATGGCGTCACGCAGACGATCAAGATCAATGCTACCATCGGGATTATTGGGAACGGCGACGAGCGGTGAGCCGCCCAGCGTTGACGCGGCCCCAGCTTCGTAGTGATAGATATGTGATTCGCTGCCGACGATAATGGCCTGACCGCGCGCGGCATGTGTAAGCTGGGCGATGGCATTGCCCATAGTGCCGCTGGGAACGAACAAAGCGGCTTCTTTGCCCGTAATAGCTGCTGCCATCTCCTGAAGGCGGTTAATGCTGGGGTCTTCTCCGTATACGTCGTCGCCAACTTCGGCGCGATACATAGCTTCACGCATGGCCGCAGTAGGCAACGTAACGGTGTCGCTGCGTAGATCAATAGGCATGGACGTATCCTCTATACTAGTAGCTTACTATAGATATGGCTCTATTTTCAGTGAGGACATGGATAGCTGACAGACAGTTTACTTTGCCGGTGCCGTTTGTGTTTGCCATGTATCGGCGGGCCACATGTCCAACTGAAAATTAAATTCCTCTGTAAACCATATTGTGCCATAGTTATCGATAGCAAGTCCATCGTGTGGGTGAGCATCGTGTTTACTGAGGATTGCCTCAAAGACCTGACCGGAGGAGGGAACAAGGTAGCCGACGCGCCCGCCGAGAGAGTCGGTAAACCAGACATTGTCATGGGAGTCTATAACAATCCCTGAGATATGGGTTTCGCAAATGCCGGTGGTAATCTGCTTGCAGAATAATGATACCAGATAGGTTTGCGTAACACCGGTGGCAGGATCGAATTTTCCGATGGTGCCCTCAAAGGCCCCGCTAAACCAGATATTACCATTTTTATCGGAAGTGATCAGATGCGGTTGCTTGAAAGGTACGGAATACTCAGTAATCTGTATTTTTCCTGTCGTGGTGGGTGTGAATGTGCCGATCTTTTCAACATTGAGCGCGTTCTCGGTAAACCAGATGTTGCCATGAATGTCCATTGTTATACCATAGGGGTTGCTGTTTGCTGTAGGGAGAAGCGTTTGGACATACAATTGTGTGCGAGGGTTGAAGAAGCCGATGGCGCTGCTGCCGAACTCGGTGAACCAGAGATTACCGTTCTTGTCGAAAAGCAAATCATAAGGTATGGTCCCTTTAGGGAGGGGCCACTGGTGCCAGATATTCGTACTGGGAATAAGCTCTCCGATATGGTCGGTGGTAGGTTCAGTAAACCAGACGTCTCCTTGATTATCGAGCGTAACAAATAGAGGGCTTGAGTAGGTACTATCAGGCTCTTTAAAGTTTTCAATCAAACTACCATCGGCCTGTGAATATTCTCCAATGACGCTGGGGAAGGTGCTCTGACAGACAGGCGTCGGATCACAACCAGGTTCAGCCACCCAGACGAGGCCATGTTGTTCGTCGATGGTAATGCCCCAGGGATTATTTGCGGTCTGAGATTGTACAGCGACGGTGGACTGCGCGCTATGATCGGGTTGTGCCAATTCGGCTGAACGATGATAGGTAATGTTCGGTCGTGTTGGTTTCTGCGATGCGTTGAGAAAGCGGGGTACTACAATAACACCACTTGCAACAATAAGTAATGCCAGTACGACGCCAACAATAACACTTATTTTCGTTTTAGACATTTGAAACGCTTCCCAAACAGTGATTCACAAGAACGCGGTTCATCAAGCGGTACATGCCAACAGAGCTTTATAGGATGAATGTGGGCCTTGTATATGTCAGACAGCTCAACATTGTTGAACCAGCATCGAGATGGCCCTGGATAATACTAGTACCTTCTCTGTGAGCAAGACAATGAAGTAGCTGTTTTTTACACCAAATTTCCTAGTCCTGTCTGTCTATCTTAACCGCGTTTTAATTTTTTTGCGTAAATGCTATCCTGCACGCGATGGGCTACTGGCAGGCTCAGCAGAAGCTGGAAATCCCTGGAAAGCTGAAAGGTCTCTAGGTAGCAGTGTCTTAAACATTCACGTTCCTTACGTACACACATTCACGATACAGTGGGCATTGCGTGCATGCTGGCCGTTGTGCATGACACACTTGACGACCATGCCGAATAAGGTGGACATGTAGCGTGTATACCCATTCGGAAGGCGTAATGTGGGCGAAGATTTCATGTGCCTGTTCAGCGTTGACATTGGCTCCGATCAGACCCAGGCGGCGCGATACACGATGGACGTGCGTATCGACCGGCATAACCGGCAGGCCCATGTTAAACAGTAATACGCAGGCTGCTGTTTTGGGGCCAATTCCTGGAATGGTGCGTAAATAGTGCCATCCCTCTTCAGGTGAGCGGTGCACCAGCTCCTGGTAGAGATAATCTTTCAGCGAACCGTGTTGATTCTGCGCATGCTGCTGTTCTGTTAAGATTACTAATGCTGTTTGAATACGGGCCGCCTTAATGTTTGCCAGTCCACCAGAGCGGATCACGCAGGCTACCTCATCGGTGGGCGCGTCACGAACCTGTTCCCAGGTTGGAAAAGTTTCGATGAGCTGTTGATAGGCGCGTTCGGAATTGATGTCGGAGGTATGTTGGGAGAGAATAGTGCCGATAAGTCCGCCCAGTGGGTCGTAGTCCGGTTGCCATTGAGGCTCGCCATAGGTTGCTACCAGTAGTGAATAAATCTGGCTGAGATGGGCTGTTGTTGTCATGATTGTGATCCTTATTGCTATTCTGTAGGGCTATTCTAGCGCATCACTCTCGCCAGGACAAGATATTGCAAGCTTGTGAGGCGAAGTAAGAAACAATATCTGTTTGCCAGCCTGATTTTCTTTCTGGCATTGCGAGAAAGTTGGTTCCAAAATGCTTGACAAACTTTGTGGACTATGCGAGAATACCAGGGCCGTCGCGGGAAGCTCGAAAAATGTTGCTTCGGCAGTGTGAGTTACAGGTTTTCCGAAGACAGTCGAAAAAAGGGGCTAAAGCTATTGACATCAGGTAGATGCTATGGCATAATACTCAAGCCCCTGGAAGTGGTCAATCATCCCCGTGGGTGATTTTCCGGCGAGGCAGTTTTGCACCACGGTAATGTGGTTCTTCAGGGATTGCTACTCCCCTTGAGCTTATGCGCATAGATATTCATGTCTTGCGTTCCAACCTTTGTCCATTGGTTGAGTGTTGTGTCGGCTCAAGCAGGCGAGCAGTAATGAAGAAGGGTAGATACGCAGGCAAGATTGACTGGCAGGTACCTCTGGGGGGATGCGAAAAAGAGATTTCGCGGAAGTTCAAAAACTTAGCGAAAAACCTCTTGACAAAGCAAACTGGATATGCGATAATACCGCTATCGTAAGAAAACAAACGAAAAACCTGCGGAGTACGATACAGAAGTATCGTAGAGTGGGCACCTTAACAATTGAAGAGTGGAAAGCAGAACAGCAAGGTGTGTGCGCTCCGTCGATCTCTGACAGGAGATCAGGATGGAGAGAACATGGTCTTGTCAATAAGCAATGAGTTCTGCGACAGCAGTCCA
>DAOTVZ010000253.1:0-3429 GCA_034436045.1 Ktedonobacteraceae bacterium
GCTCTTCTCCCACTTGCCAGCTTTCATACTGGCATCGGCGGCGGGAATATGGCGTGCCAGCGCCATCAGCATCGCAATCGTGTGTTCGGCGGCGGCGATGATGTTACCGGTTGGCGAATTGACAACCATAATGCCGTATTGGGTGGCGGCCTCAGTATCGATATTGTCCACGCCCACACCGGCGCGCCCGATGATTTTCAACTGAGTGGCGGCGCTCAGAATGTCTTTTGTTACCTGCGTCTCGCTGCGCACGATCAATGCCGTGTAGTTGCCGATGATCTCTTTCAGTTGTTCCGGTTTCAGGCCATGAAGCTCGTCAATCTGGGCGTCAGGCAATTGCGCGCGTAAAAGGTCAATACCCTCACGCGCGATACGGTCGGTGATGAGAATTTTGACAGTGGCTGCTGCGTTACTCTGCGCCTCGCGTTCCTTTGTTAAGCTTTCCATGCGCTTCTTCCCTTTCCGCTAGCCCTGAAATCCCACTTCGCGCAGGCGTCGTTCGAGCGCGTCCATCGTTTGCACCAGATCATCCTGTGTGAAGTAGCCCAGATGCCCGATGCGGAATATTTTGCCTTTCATATGATCTTGTCCGTCTGCAAGCACCACGCCATCTTGCTCGCGGAGCGTTTTGAGTAATGCTTTAGTATTAATGCCTTCGGGTGTCCAGAGAGCGGTGACGGTATTCGAGGCATGAGTCGGGTCAGCGAACAGTTTTAAGCCCATAGCCTGGGCACGCTCACGGACATAGGCTCCAGCCTGTGCATGGCGTGCGAAGATGGCCTCGCGCCCTTCGGCCAGCATCATTTCCAGCGCGACATCCAGGGCGTAGAACAGTGACACGGCTGGTGTCGAGGGCTGTTGCCAGGACTCCAGTTGTTTGAGCGTCATGCCCCAATCGAAGTAGAAGCGTGGTAGCTTAGCCGTCTTGTTGGCGGCGAGTGCGCGCGGGCTGGCCGCTATCATCATGATACCAGGGGGAGTCATCCAACCCTTCTGTGAGCCGGTGAAAACCACGTCGAGGTCCCAGGCATCCATTTCCAACGGAATGCTGCCCAGCGAACTCACGGCATCAATTGCAATTAATGCATCGGGATTCTGACGACGCACCACGGCGGCCAGGGCCTCAATATTATTAGTGACGCCTGTTGAGGTTTCGTTATGCGTGATCAATACACCCTTGAAAGGCGGAATTTCTTTCAGTCGGGTGGCGACAAGCTCCGGGTCGGCGGCTTCACCCCAGGGAAACTCGATGCGGGTCACGTTCAGTCCGTACACGGTAGCAATCTTCGCCAATCGGTTGCCGAAGTTGCCGATGATAATGGAAACGACGTGATCGCCAGGGGAGAACAGATTGACTATTGCCGCCTCTTGCCCACCGGTGCCGGAAGCGGCAAAGGTCATGACAGGTGCGGTTGTCTGGAAAAAGTATTGCAAACGAAGGGTTACTCGTTTAACGATAGCCGCGAACTCCGGGCCACGGTGATTGACCATCGGCTGTGCCTGGGCCGCCAATACCTCTGGCGGCAACGGCGTGGGACCGGGAACGCGGAGGTTCTGCCGGGGAATGGGGGCACGTGCCTCTACCTCTGGAATACCAATCTCTTTTTGTTCTTGTGTCGTCATGCTGCTTTTTTACTCCATTTAAACGTCACTAAGATAGTGTCGATGTTACAGCACCGTCTATCCCGCCCCATCGCAGATACTTCTTGTTTAGTGCGCTCCTGACGCTGTTCTCTACAGGCGTTGAGCATGGAAGAAGCATGGGTACGGATAACTCCACTGTTACCCGCTCTTGTCATCTGGCTGTTGCTACTGCTATCAGCGTATCGCAAAGAAGTTGGTCATGTCAAACCAGCCTGCATGAGATGCCATGTAGCGATTTCTGACCATCGTTGTATGCTAAGGTACCTGATTTTCTCCTACATGATGGAACTTCACGAAATTTGTCTGAGCCTGACTGGCGATGGGGAGGCCGCCCATAATGACAACGTGTTCGCCCTTTTGCATGAGATGCTCATCTTGCAGGCGTTGATCGACGACGTTAATCAATTGCTCTGTACTGCCCTGCATGGTGACACGGTGCGGCCAGACGCCCCACCAGAGCGCGAGCTGGCGATAGACCTCGTTGGAGGGAGTGTAAGCCAGGATGGGGGCACGTGGACGGTCTTTGGAGATGAGGTGTGCGGACATGCCAGAGCGAGTAAAGACGACGATGGCCTTGACGCTGGCTTCCTCTGCCAGTTCGCGGGCAGCATGGCTGACGGCGCGGGCGGCGGTGAGTGGCTGGTTGGAGGGCTGTTGAATAGTGCGGTTGCCCGCCTCGGTTTCCAGGGCGATGCGTACCATCATCTGCACAGCTTCAATCGGATAGTCGCCGACGGCGGTTTCCGCGCTTAACATTACCGCGTCGGTACCGTCGAGGATCGCGTTCGACACGTCCGTGACCTCGGCCCTGGTGGGACGTGGGTTAGTGACCATCGATTCCAGCATCTGTGTAGCCGTGATGACCGGCAGGCCCAACTGGTTGCATTTGGCGATCACGCGCTTCTGAATCAATGGTACTTTCTCTAGCGACATTTCTACGCCCAGGTCGCCGCGCGCGACCATGATGCCGTCGGCCACGTCCAGTATCTCGTCCAGGTGGGCAATGGCATCCGGTTTCTCTAATTTGACGATCAGTGGCACGGTTTTCGCCGTCGTCGCGTCCGGGCCTGCGAGTTCGCTCTGATACTGACTCATCAATTGCCGAGCCTTACGCACATCCTCCGCCTGGCGCACGAAGCTCAGGGCCACATAATCGACGCCTTGCAGCAGGCCGAAACGCAGATCAGCGCAGTCTTTTTCGGTCAGGGCCGGTGCGCTCACCGCGACGCCGGGGAGGTTGATGCCCTTGTGTTCCTTGAGTAGCCCGCCAAAGATGACCTGACAATGAACATCTGTGGTGTTGGCATCGAGAACGCGCAGTTCCATCAGGCCATCATCCAGCAGAATGCGGTCGCCGGGCTTGACATCTGCCGGTAACTGCTCATACGTGGTGGGAATGATGCTGCCCTCGCCCGCGACAGGCCGCGTGGTGATCGTGACCTGTTCACCCTCGGCCAGCTTGATGGGCCGACCGTCTTTGAGCGCGCCAACGCGAATCTTTGGCCCTTGCAAGTCCTGCAGGATCGCAATCGGACACTGCAACCGCTCTGAAATAATTCGGATGCGTGTAATGACCTGAGCATGTTCATCATGTGTGCCGTGCGAGAAATTGAGGCGCGCGACATTCATGCCCGCTTTCATCAGGGCTTCGAGGCGTTCCTCGCTGCTACTGGCCGGGCCAATGGTGCAGACGATTTTGGTGCGACGCATAGGCATACCTCACAAAGCGTTTGGTGCGAGCCACTGTTAGCTCGATATTTTCACCTTATGAGTGTATCCCGTTGC
>DAOTVZ010000254.1:0-3153 GCA_034436045.1 Ktedonobacteraceae bacterium
GGTGGCGGCTGATATTGCGGCACGTTCTGATAGCCCTGATAGCCCTGCTGGTAGTCCTGCTCAGGCGGTTGCGGCGGCTGATAGTAAGGTGTCTCTGGCTGAGGCGGCTGATAATACGGCGTCTGCCCCTGTGGCGGTTGATAGTATTGCTGTTGATTCATCTGATTTGGCCCAAATTGACCGAAGCTTCCCCGGTTCATCGAGCGCCATAAGATGCCGCCGACCACGAGTGCGAGAATGCCCAGCACAAGAAAGACCCAGAAATGTGAGAAAATGAAAACAAGCAGCAGAATCAGGAAGATCAGGCCGATAATGCCCCCCGGTCTTCGATATCTCCGCCTATACATACGTCGCCATGCACGTCTATCTGGTGGATACCACATAACGCACGTCCCTTCTCTTCTTCGACTGGGGAAGACGGACGACCACAAGGGTACGCCCTACTGTACCGTACAACAAATGTGTATCAGGTGGGGAAGACGAGCAACTATCGCCCGTCTTCTCTGTATCCGATTCACTATAAATGCTACGAACGAAGCACAGTAATGTTACGCGCAAGCGACTGTAGAGGTTGTGGACTACAAGTGACCGGCCATGCTGAGGGATGCACGTAAGCTATCCTTACGCCGGATGGTTTCCCGGCCTGCTTTGTTAAAGTCCATAAGTTGCCTCTACGGAGTTATGCTGCGATGGTGCTGGTGGTGTTGAAGCGTTTGTAGCGCGCGGTCATCGCTTCACCCAGGCCGATGCCACAGAGGCCGAGCAGCAGGTGAATAACCTGGATAATCCAGTGCAGGGAGTTTGTCAAAATGATGGCCTGACGCAAGCCGAAGGCGATCATAATGATGCCCAGCACAAAAGCAGCCCCGGCCAGTCCCCAGTTGCCGCCTCTGGCCGCCGCCGTCGTTCCGGCTATCACCCACAGCACCAGCACGAATAGAATGCCCAGAATCATATGCACCGGCACTATCGCATCGACGTTACCGACCCAGAAGACAAGGCCCAGTATAAGCAGGAGCAAGAAAAGCACCCGTAGTGTCCACGAAGCAATGCGTACAATCAATGGAAAACCTCCTAAAAACGAGATAATGTTGCTATTCCAGTTTGCCCGAATGTACCGGCGAATGTTCCCGCACCTCTTCGACGTGTATTGTGCCTTGAGAACGCGCGATAGGCAGCGCGGGGATCGCCAGTAAGAAGGCCACTATTGAAAGCATACCACCCACGAGGAAGGGTGTGCCCGGTTTCGTCAGCGTGTACAGCATACCCGCGACCAGCGGCCCGACGACGCGGCCCAGGCTGCCTACTCCCTGTGCCAGGCCCAGTGTCTCCCCCTGTGCGTTCTCCGGGCTAATAAACGAGAGTAAGGTCGAGATCATGGGTGTCACGGCCCCATCGCCAATGCTCAGAATGCCTAGCGCGAGCAGCACAGTGGCGGCGAAGGTGCTGAAGGACAGTATGAATAAACCGGCCCCTAAGAGAACGAGTCCGCACAACAAGAGGCGTTGTTCACCCAGGCGGCGCGCCAGTTGACCTACCAGACCCCCCTGCATGATGACGACGATGATCCCGACATAGGTGAAGACATAGCCGATTTGTGCCGCGCCCCAGCCGAAGTAGTGCTGTCCGAAGAGGGCAAAGACCGCCTCCATGGCCGTAAAGGCCAGCATATAGAGTAGATTGATGACCACCAGGCGTAAGATGGCCGGATAGCGATGGGCGGTGCGCCAACCTGCGATCAGCAGACCGGGGCCGGTATGCATAGCGAAATGGGATGGTTCAGTCGGTAGTGCGCGTGTCTCCGGCAGAAAGAAGGTGACGAGCAGCGCGTTGGAAAGCGCGAGGCCCATCGCAATCCAGAAGGGAATGGTGATTCCGAGGGGGGCCAGTAGCCCGCCCAGCGCCGGGCCGATTACGAAGCCGGCACCGATAGCTGCCCCAACCAGGCCCATGCCGCGCGCGCGTCGCTCCTGCGAGGTCACGTCGGCCACCACCGCCTGCGCCGTGCCGATATTAGAGGCACCCAGGCCGCCGATGAAGCGGGCCACGTAGAGCAGTGGCAGATTGCTCGCCAGGGCGGTCATCGCCAGCGAAATAGCCTCGATAATGAGTGAGATGACGATAATAGAACGCCGCCCGTAGCGATCCGAGAGCGAGCCAAGCACGGGCGTAAAAAGAAACTGGGCTAGCGCGTAGATGGTGAGCAGCAGACCGATATTGAAGGCATTCGCGCCCGCCTGTTCGGCCCAGAAGGGTAGTAGCGGTAATACCAGGCCAAAGCCGGTAAAGTCGATAAGGATCGTCAGCGCCACCAGTAAAAGTGGCGTCTGCTCTGATACCTGTTGTTGTTGCATACAAGAACTCCCGTTATCCGTCAGTTAAGTCAAAGCTGACCTGACCAGGATAAAAAAAAGCCAACCGAGATATGGTCTAGTTGACGTGTCTAGCGTTGTGAGCAAGAATCATTTCTCCAGAGATGACACGTTGTCGGCCCCCTTCAGGCGTTCAATCGTATCATGCAGCCAGCGTAATTCGGCGTCGAGCAGCATCAATTTATGCTCGTGTACCATCTGATGGGCACTATCAAGCGTACCATACGCCTGCATACCCTTGAGCAGTGTCTCGCGGTAGGCGCTCATGACACGCAAACGCTCGCTGAGCAAGGCGACGGCTTCATGGGCCTGGATATGATGCAGGAAGAATAGACCGGCATCGATATCGCTCAGGTCGGGAGTATACGCCTTTAACATCGTGCGCAGGAGCGTGGAGAAATAGCGGCGACCCTCCTCGGTAATATAATAGACATCGCGTTCGCGCAATGCCAGGTCAGAGTGTGCGCCGCCGGGGCCGGGAGCCTCGACCTGTTCGCGCCTGACCTCCAGGTAGCCCTCCTGTACGAGCCGGTCGAGCTGATAGTAGATCGTCGGCTTTTTCATATAGTCGGCAAACAGATCATGGTGATGCTCGATCAGTTCGCGTATCTGCTGCCCATACATAGGTTTCTCCATCAGCAGTCCCAGCAGCAGCGCCTGTTTATACATGCTCGCATCCTACTCCTCACATCAAGTCAAGTCTGACTTAATTATAGGGCGTGTGGATGAGGTAGGTCAAGACTCTTTCTACCCAGAAATACTTTTACTTAAAGAGCCGGGG
>DAOTVZ010000255.1:0-21814 GCA_034436045.1 Ktedonobacteraceae bacterium
ATCTGCATTGGCCTGGAACTCTGCCATGCCGGTAGACGCGGCTCGACACGGCCCCGTCGTAGTGGACTGGATCGACCACTACGCAAGGGAAACTGGCCGCTGCTCTCCGCCTCTCCCATTCCTTACACACCACACAGCCAGATACCGAAAGCGATGGAACGCTCCGACATGGAGCGCGTGCGGGATGATTTCGTCAACGCCGCTCGTATGGCACAGGAGATCGGCTTCGATCTGCTGCAACTGCACTACGCACATGGCTATCTGCTCGCCAGCTTCCTCTCACCGCTTACTAACCAGCGCGACGACGAGTACGGCGGCCCGCTTGAACGGCGCATGCGTTACCCGCTGGAGGTCTTCGACGCCGTGCGGGCCGTGTGGCCGGAGACAAAGCCGCTCTCAGTCGCACTCTCCATCACCGACAATGTAAGAGGAGGTTTTAGCGTAGAAGATGCGATACAGGTGGCAACTCAGCTACGCGATCATGGCTGTGATATGATAACCATACAGGCAGGACAGACCACCAGCGAAGGCGATTTGCCCTATGGACGCGGCTTCCTTACACACCTGAGCGACCGCGTGCGCAATGAGGCGGGCGTCACCACGCTGGTCGGCGGCTATTTGACCAATAGCAACGAAGTCAATACCATCCTGGCCGCCGGTCGCGCTGATCTTTGCATCTTAGAAACATGGTAAGGCACACATCGACGAAAAAGGAGCAGTTCTTTATGGCAAGCGAACAGCATCTTCCACTGGCGGGACGACGAGCCGTTGTGACCGGAGCGGGACGCGGTATCGGACGCAGCATCGCGTTGGCACTGGCTGAAGCCGGAGCCGATGTCGCCGTCACGGCCCGCACCGTCAGCGAAATTGAGCAACTCGCCGCGCAGATTCAGGCCATGGGCCGTCGCAGCTTCTTTACGCCCTGCGATGTGACCAGTGCGGAGCAAGTACAGCAGATGGCACAAACGCTGTTGCAGCACCTGGGCGGCATCGACATCCTGGTCAACAACGCGGGCAACGCCGGAAGCCATAAGCTGCTCGATCATCCCGATGAACTGTGGCACCGCATGCTGGCAATTAACCTCACCAGCGTCTACTATGTCAGCAAAGCCTTTTTGCCGCCGCTCATCGAACAGAAATATGGGCGCATCATCACCATCGCCTCTATCGCCTCGCGCGTCGGCGGGCGCTATATCGCGGCCTATACCGCTGCCAAGCACGGCGTTCTCGGTCTGACACGCGCGATGGCGGTTGAACTCAATCCCTACAACATCACCGTCAACGCCATCTGCCCAGGCTACGTCGATACACCAATGACCGATGATAGCATCAGCAATATTTCCGCACGTACCTCAATGCCACCCGAAAAGGCGCGGGCATTCCTGGCACAGACCAGTCCACAAAATCGTTTGATTGAGCCGGAGGAGGTGGCCGCCGCCGCCGTCTTCCTCGCCCTCGATAGCAGCAAAGGTATTACCGGTCAGGCTATTAATATCGATGGCGGCGGCATCATGTCCTGAACACGAAAGCAAACGACTATGCGTTATGATTTTCTTTACGAAGTGCAGAATGGCATCGCCACGCTGACCTTTGATCGGCCAGAGGTGATGAACGCGCTGACCTTCGAGATTTATGCCCAGTTGCGCGACCTCTTCGCCGATCTGCGTAGCGACGACAGCGTGAAGGTGGTGGTCATGACCGGCTCTGGCGATAACTTCTGCTCCGGCGGCGATGTGCATGCCATTATCGGCGAACTGCTCAAGCGCGACATGAAGGATCACCTGCTCTTCACGCGCATGACCGGCGCAGTTGTGCAGAATATGCGCTTGCTCGACAAGCCGATTATCGCTGCGCTCAATGGTATGACCGCTGGGGCAGGTGCGGTGCTGGCGCTGGCCGCCGATCTGCGCGTAGCCTCAGAAAAAGCCCGTTTTGCCTTCCTCTTCACAAAGGTTGGCCTGACGGGCGCAGACATGGGCGCAGGCTACCTGCTGCCGCGCATCATCGGCCTGGGCCGCGCCTTTGAGCTACTGCTGCTCGGCGACACCATCGATGCAGCTACGGCAGAACGTTACGGTCTGGTCAACCGCGTCATCGCTCACGCCGACCTGTTGCCGTTTGCCTACGAATGGGCACAGCGGCTGGCGCAGGGGCCGACCTTCGCGCTCTCCATGACCAAGCACATGCTCAACCGCGAGATCGACATGGATCTGCTGGCAGCCATCGAGGCCGAGGCACAGGCACAGGCTCTGCTGCTGATGGGCGACGATCATCGCCGCTTTTATGAAGCCTTTACGCAGAAAACAAAACCACAATTTGGAGGACGGTAAGTAGATGGAGAAACACATCCTCAATCCGGCGGGGCTGGCTTCGCCCATTGGCTTTAATCACGGCATCGTTACTACAGGCGGACAGTTGCTCTTCCTGGCAGGGCAGACCGCCAGCGACAGCACGGGCCGGATTGTCGCCCCCGGCGATCTTGTTCGCCAGTATGAACAGGTCTTACGCAACCTGCAAGCAGTGCTTGAGATGGCAGGTGGCACGATGCAAAACATCGTCAAGATGACCATCTTCATAAAAGATCGCGATGATTACCTTGCGCATCTCAAACCGCTTGGCAAAGTCCATCGTCAGTTTTTCGGCACATACTATCCCGCGACGGCCCTCTTTGAAATCTCGCGCTTCTATCAAGATGAGGTACTGATCGAAATTGAGGGCATCGCCGTTCTCGATGCTCATAACGAATCATAACCAACGGAATTGGCATTCACGGTACGGTGGTACCCCTGATGGTACCTGTTTTTTTCAAGGAGGAATTACATGGCCTATTCGGCATACTGGAATCCCAAGCACGAGACGATGGCCCGTGAAGATTTGCAGGCGCTCCAACTTTACAAATTGCGTCGCCTGTGTGAGTGGGCCTACACCACGACCCCTTTTCACAAACGGCGTTTCGACGCCGTCGGTTTTCATCCAGAGCAATTGAAGACACTGGATGACATTCGCCGCATCCCCTACATGACGCGCGAAGAGTGGATGGAGTCAGCACTAGAGCATCCTATGTTTGGGGAACTGCTCAGCACTGACCCCACGAACGCCATTCGCTACCATCTCACCTCTGGCACTTCAGGACGCACCCCTATTCGCGTGCTGGACAGCATGAAAGACTGGGAATGGATCAGCGAGATGTGGTGCTACGGCATCTGGGGCTTCGGTGTGCGACCGGAAGATAGCGTGTATTTTGCTTTCGGCTATGGTTCATTCATCGGCTTCTGGGGCGCGCACTACGGTTGTGAAAAAATTGGCGCGCTGGTCATTCCCGGTGGTGCGCAGACGACCGAGGCACGCATCAAGCAGATCATTGAGTTAGGCGTGACCACCGTCTGCTCCACACCAACCTATGCTTTGCATCTCTGGCAGAAGGCGCGTGAGATGGGCATTGATCTGGCACAAAGCAAAGTCAACAAGGTTATTCTCTCCGGCGAACCGGCAGGCTCGATTCCGGCGGTGAAGAAGCAGCTTGAGGAGGCCTGGGGCGCGAAATGTGGCGACACCGCCGGTATGACCGAGGTAGGCACCATTATGATCTTTGAGTGCGCGCAACAGCCCGGCGGCACACACATTATCGAAGATCATTTCATCGAAGAGGTCATCAGCCCCGTTACGGGCGAGCCAGTTGGCTATGGCGACCTGGGCGAGCGCGTCGTCACCTCTTTTGGGCGCGGCTTCATTCCGATCATCCGCTATCGCAGCAAAGATATGGTACTAAAGGTACCGGCCAGCACGTGCAGTTGTGGACGCACCTGGGACATCTATGACGGTGGCATTCGCGGGCGCTGGGACGACATGAAGCTCATTCGCGGCACCAACGTCTACCCGCGCGCTGTCGAGTCGATCATCCGCGAATATGCCGCTATTGACGAATTTCAGATTTATCTGTGGCGCAAAGACGACATCCAGGATGAAATCACCATCAGACTGGAGATCAAACCGGAATTTGAGTCTGAATGGCCCACGCTGGCCCAACGCCTGGGCAAAGACCTTTCTGAGGCCCACGAGGGACTACGTTTCAACATCGAACGCATGGAATACGGCCAGTTGCCGCGCTTTGAACTCAAGGCCCGCCGCCTGGTTGATGCCCGTCCAAAGGCGCAATATTCGTAACAGGTATTTACCATAAAGGGAGAATAATTACAATGAATACAGATGTGCTGGGCAAACCGATTAGCGAGCAGGAACAGGCATTACTGGATGTTTATCAGGCGCTTAAACGACTGGCAGTGCAGGAAGACCTGCCGCCATGTGCCGCGCGCAATGTACGCAAGGCCCTGGCCGCTATGTGGCAGGCCACAAATGATCTTGACCTGCAATTTGAACAATTATATGATTTGGGGGTATAGTCCCGCCGGGGCGCGTTGACCCAGGCATGATACAGCGCGCCCCATCTATCTGCCGTTGTAGATAGACATAGCATCATGCCGCTGGAATTTAGAGGATAGCGTAATGACGCAGATAGCGATACCTGCCGGATTAGAACGACGTGTAGAAGATTACGAACTGATTACCGGGCGTTCCCACTATGTCGATGACATCAGACCAGCGCCGGGACGGCCCGCCACATTACATATGGTCGTGGTGCGCAGTCCCTATGCCCACGCAAAGATCAATAGCATCAATCTTGACGCCGCCAGAGCCTTGCCAGGCGTCGTCGCCGCCTTCAGTGGCGCAGAGCTGGTCGGCTCGATGCCACCACTTAGCACGATTCCTGCCCCTAATCTGAAGAAGCCGGAACGCCGCCCGCTAGCTATAGGGAAGGTGCGCTACGTCGGCGATCCTGTGGCCGTTGTGCTGGCCGAAGATCTGTATACCGCACTGGATGCCCGTGATCTGGTTGAAGTCGATTATGAGCCTCTGCCCGCTGTGACCGACCCCGAAGCCGCGCTGGCTCCCGACGCGCCTTTGCTCTATGAAGAACTGGGCAGCAACAAGGCTCTGCATGCCCCCGCAGGCAGTGGGGATATCGAGGCCGCCTTCGCCCAGGCCGACCACGTGGTACGCTTGCGTATCGTCAATCAGCGCGTGGCCCCCAGCTCGATGGAACCGCGCGCCTGCTTCTTCGATTTCGACAAGGAGAGCGGTAAGCTCACCGCCTGGCTCTCTTCGCAGGCGATTTATACGGCCACCTTCACGCTCGCCAAATATCTAAAGCTGGCCCCAAACAACATTCACGTGCTGAACGCGACGGTTGGCGGCGGTTTTGGCAGCAAGACGGCCTTTGTGGGCGAAGAACTGGCCGCTGCCGCACTGGCGGTACAGTTTGGGCGTCCTGTCAAGTGGATTGAGGACCGCAGCGAGAATCTGCAAGCGCAGACGCATGGACGTGGACAGATCAATTATATTGAGGCCGCCTGCAAAAAGGACGGCACGCTGCTCGGCCTGCGCGTTCACTCTATTGCCGATCTGGGCGCATTTCTCGCCAATTCTACGCCCCTGGTGCCGGTGAGTACGACCTGGATGCTCAACGGCCCCTATCGTATTCAGGCCATTGAGGGACAGGTCGTGGGCGCATTTACCAACAAGACGCCAACAGCGGCCTATCGCGGTGCAGGGCGTCCAGAGGCAACCTATATCCTGGAACGCACGATGGCTCGTATCGCACACGAACTGGGACTTGATCCCGCTGAGGTGCGCCGTCGCAACTTCATCGCCCCTGACGCCTTCCCCTACAAGACGACCACAGGCATGGAATATGATAGTGGCAATTACATCCCGGCCTTAGACCGCGCGCTGGAACTGGCGCAATACGCTGAACTGCGCGAGGAACAGCGCAAACGGCGTGCCGCCAATGATACACGTCTCATGGGCATTGGCCTCAGCTCCTTTATCGAGATTACCGGTGGCTCAATGGGGGGCGGCAATGCCCCCAAAGAGGCGGCGACGGTGCGCATTCGCCCCGACGGTACGGTGCTTGTCATGAGCGGTGTCGCACATAACGGGCAGGGACATTTCACCGCCTTCACGCAAATTGCCGCCGAGACGCTCAAAGTGCCCGTCTCGCAGGTCGAGGTGCGCATGAATGATGCGGCCCTACCGGCCTTTGGCATCGGTACCTTCGGCAGTCGCACCACCCAGGTCGCCGCCTCAGCCGTATTGCTGGCAGCACAGAAGGTTCGTGACCGCGCGCTCAACCTGGCGGCGCAGGTGCTTGAAGCGGCTCCGGCAGACCTGGTGCTGGAGAACGGCAAGGTACAGGTGAGCGGCGTCCCCTCGCGCTCGGTCACGCTGGGCGAACTGGCACGCATGGTAGAGGAGAAACCGGAACTTATCGAACGCGACGCGCCCAACCCGGTCAACGGCACCCCTATCGAGGGACTGGCCGCATGGCACGACTTCAGCCCATCTAACGCTGCTTTCTCGTCCGGCACACATATCGCCGTTGTCGAGATCGATAGCGAAACCGGCGATGTTGAGATCACGCGCTACGTAGCGGTCGATGACGGCGGACGCATCCTCAACTCCTACCTGGCCGAGATGCAGATACACGGCGGCTTAGCACAGGGCATCGGGCAGGCGCTCTACGAAGAAGCTGTCTACGACGAAGAGGGCCAGTTATTGACCAGCACCCTGATGGACTATACCATGCCTATCGCCACGCAACTGCCTTCCTTCACCACCGCCAACGTCGAGACGCCCTCGCCAACCAACCCGCTCGGTGTCAAGGGCGTAGGTGAGGCGGGCTGTATCGCCGCACCACCCACCGTCGTCAATGCAGTGCTGGACGCGCTGGCCCCGCTCGGCATCGTCACTATCGACATGCCCGTCAAGCCTGCAAAGGTCTGGGCCTTGATTGATGCCTCACGCAAAGGCACCTATCAAGCACCCGCTTTCAACCCGCCCGACGTGTTCAAACTCGAAGGGCCGGTTCAGCAGGGGCCACAAACCTTCGTCTAAGCCGGACGAACGAAATATGTATATAATTTTGCAATGGCGGGATTTAACCCGTCATTGCATGATAATAAGTTAATGCATGCAACCGGATAACTATGCGCCGAGAGCGCAACTGAGCGACGTCTCGTTCCTCAACGAGCACTATCGCAGCGTTCTCCCTGCTGGGCCAACTTCACGCTTTTCTCACGCTCCACGCGGATGAGCTTCCTCTGGTGCCGCCAGTCGTGAGCAATTATGGCACGCCCGCCACCTTGCTCACCTGGACGAAGCAGGCAGCCGAGGAAAGCACTCGGCTCACACAGGACATCACAGCAGAAGCACAACAACAGGCGCTTGCACTGTATGCAGAGGTCATTCACCTGCTCATATTTTTGCAAGAGCAGTGGGACAAGACAAAAGAGCATTTACCTGAACAACTGACGCATGGAGATTATGGTGGGGGAAACCTGCTTTTTGAAATAGCCGACGGCTATACTAAAAAGCAGGAGTGTAGATGAATGCCTGACGGTTGCGGCTTCCGTGGCCGGGCTGGAACCCGAAAATATCCATGTTGAAGTTATTGCAGAGCTTTTGCCAACAACACGCGCTTAACCGGCCTGCGGCGCAGGTCGGTGGTGAGGGGGCGGCGCGTCCTCTCAGCAGGAGTCAATGGAACAACCGCCGTTGGTATCAGCTAGTTCAGACCGGAGATCAGGCGCAGATACTCCTGATTCACAACCGTCACGTGCCCCTGATGCACCTCAATAGCACCCGCCACTTCCAGTTCTTTCAGCGCACGTCCCACAACCTCGCGCGCCGTACCGACTATTGCGGCCATTTCTTGCTGCGTCAGGCGATGGCCCCGGCTCGCCTCAGTCGGGGATGTGCATTGCGCCAGCAGGAGCTTGGCGACGCGCGCTGTGACATGGCGCAACGACAGGTCTTCAACCAGCTCAACGAGGTGACGTAACGCCTGCGATAGCATCTGAATAGCGCCAACCGCCACAGCCGGTTCACTCATGATAAGCTGTTGGAGTTCCGCGCGCCGAATCATGTAAATAGTGCTTGGCTCCATCGCCGCCGCACTGGCCGGATTCGGGCTACCGTCCAGCGCCGGTACATCATTAAAAGTATGGCCTGCTGCTATCAGGCGCAACACCTGCTCACGCCCCTCTGGTGAAGTTTTAAATACTTTCACCAGTCCCTGATGCACATAACACAGTGCGCCCCCCTTATCCCCCTCTAAGAGAATAATATCTCCGCGCTCATAGTGCCTTACTATCGCCATGCGCACGACATGGGCCAATTCTTGCTGGTTTAAAGCGGCAAACATCGGTATCTGGCGTAATGCTTCGCTCTGTATTGTCATGGAAACCAGCCCCCTTCTTCAGCGTTGCGACCTAAGTTACAGTCACCCAGCCTCTCGTAAGGATATGCTGTACGCAACGAATATATCATAGCACAGGAAAAAAGGAGATGTATGCTCTGATGAACACACCACTGGAAACCTGGAAAGCTCAAGCCACAACAATCTTAGATGTACGTCCAGACCTCGCGCGTGGCGACGAACCTTTCGTGCGCATTATGGAGGCGGCACAAGCCACACAGGTGGGCCAGATATTAGCCGTCATCGCCCCCTTTGAACCCGTCCCGCTCTATGATGCCCTCGGCGCTCGCGGCTTTACGCACGAAACACGCAAGGTGGCCGACGACGAATGGATCGTGCAGTTTCGCCGCGTCCACCCGTAGGGACGGAGATTTATCCCGTCTGTGTTACAGGCTCGTGCGATTCGCGCAAAGAAATACGATTCCCAACGGCGTTGATCCGCACGCTTGATAGGATTCACAGGTAGGACGGGATAAATCCTCGTTTCTGCACCAGATGCTTGTTTATTCTGGCAATATCTATTGCACTTTACAGGAGCAGGAGCAGATGAGTACGACACAAAAAGGACAAGGGGCAACGGTGCGGATCAGCGTTCCCTCGGCAGGGCAGAGTGGCGGAGTTATGGCGGGTACATTGGGGGGACGGCAAGGGGTACCGCTTTCTATTCCGTTGCCTTTCCTGCTGACGGGTAGCGTGGCGGCGGCCTGTTTTGGCCTGCTGTTGCCCTGGCTCATGTCGGAAGCCTTGCTGGCCCCCGACTTTCCGCACGTTCTCGCGCTGGTTCATACCGTCACGCTGGGCTGGCTCACGATGTCGATTATGGGAGCATCGCTACAACTGGTACCGGTGATTATCGCGGCCCCATTGCGAGCAGCGCGCTTTTTGCGCTGGCAGTATCCACTTTACCTCTGTGGTGTCCTGCTGCTACTGAGCGGATTCTGGTGGATGCAGCCCTGGCTGATGATCGCCGGTGGGTCGCTGGTTGTCCTGGCCGTCATTCACTATATCAGCGTGCTTGCTATCACATTCGCACATAGCAGCACACGCCCATTAACCGTGCGCTACCTGGTCGCCTCACTGACCTACCTCGCCATTGTGGTCGGCCTGGGCCTGACAATGGCACTGAACTTCCAGTTCAACTTTCTCGGCACAAGCTCAGACCGCCTGCTGCTCACTCATGTCACGCTCGGCGTGGTAGGCTGGCTCACCTGTACGCTTATCGGCGTCTCATACACGCTAACGCGCCTGTTCGCGCTGGCGCATGGGCACAGCGACCGCTACGGACGCCTGATCTTCTGGTTGCTAAACGGTGGCATCTGGGGGTTGGCGCTTGGTTTTAGTTTTGCATGGCTTCCACTCATCATAGTCGGCAGTCTGATACTCATTGCCGCCGTCTGGCTTTTTAGTTATGACTACCGCCTTATGCTGCAAGCGCGCCATCGTAAAATACTGGACGTCACGCAGTATCACGCTATCGCCTCGGTGGTCTATCTCATGGTGGTCGTGCCATGCGGCATCATTGCCACACTCTTCGGCTGGCACCAACCAGCCTTGCTCGTCGCGCTGGCGCTGGCCGCACTGGTCGGCTGGTTGGGACAGAGCATCATCGGCTACCTCTACAAAATCGTCCCTTTCTTGATCTGGCACGACCGCTATGGGCCGCTGGTCGGTCATCAGAAGGTGCCTTTAATGCGCGAGATGGTTCATGAACGTTGGGCCAGAGCGAGCTGGTGGCTGATCAATGGCGGGTTGGTCGCGGTCATTGGAAGTGTACTGCTCAGCCCCTGGCTCTGGATTGTGCAAGCAGCCTGCCTTGTGCTGGCATGTGGTCTGCTACTGGCAACACTGAATGTCTTCGGAGTTGTGTTCTATCGTCGATACACCGCAAAAACAAGCGAGGCCTGATGCCCCCCAGGGGACATCAGGCCTATCCACTCATTCCAGTCCAAGTTGTCTGCGCCCTTCCGGCGTCATCATGTCAGGGTGCCAGGGTGGCGTCCAGACGAGGTTTATCTCGCCATCGACGATCCCAGGAATGTCCGCCAGAACGACGCCTACTCCTTCAGCGATTGATTCATGCATCGGGCAGCCGGGCGTAGTCAGCGTCATGGTTAGTGTCACATGCCCATCAGGAGTTAGTGCAACATCGTAGACCAGCCCCAGGTCAATAATGTTGACCCCCAACTCAGGATCATAGACATCATGCAGCGCCTCATAAATCTTTTGGCGCGTCTCCTCAAGCTCCGTTGTCTCTATCACTGCTTTGCCTTCTTTCTCCAGAAACCCCTGTCGTAGGGACAGAGATATATGCTGTCCGAGCCAGGAAATCGTGCCGAAATCATCGGTCAACGCCGCTCGGAAGCGCGTTTATCCAGGCGCTCGACACGATCTACAAGCAGGATGGAATATCTCTCCGTCTCTCCCCCTACTTCCGGCCTTACTACACCACAAGCATACTGAGTCGCGTGTAGAGAAAACAGCGACCTTAGTCACAGCTTTGTGAGATGTCTCGCGGCATACTATAGGACGTACCACACGGGTACAGACGATAACACATCAACTAGTCAAGGAGCAAATAGACAATGGCAGAGACAGCGATTACTACACTGGATGTTCGGAATATCGTCCCACGTGAGCGCCATCCGCTCATCTTTGAGCGCCTGGAAGCTCTACAAGTCGGCGAGACACTGCGCCTGGTGAATGACCACGATCCTAAGCCTTTACGCTATCAGATCATGGCTGAATACCCCGATATGTTTGCCTGGGAACCGGAGGAGCAAGGGCCGGAACAGTGGGTGATTCGTATTCGCAAAATCGCCGCCGCGTGAACTGACAGGTGCGAAGCCAGCACAAGGAGCCTCTTATTCATGAGCGAGCAATCAGCTCAAACAACAGCGCCACAAGAGATGCAAAGCGGTAGTCTGGTGCGTTTCTTCGACCTGCAAGCGTTAGCTACATTCCGTGAGGAAGGGCCGACTATTCGGGTGATGACAGAGACACGGCATGCACGGATTCTGCTGCTGGCCTTCAAGGCGGGCCAGCAACTCAAAGAGCATCGCACGACCAGCCAGCTATTCGTGCAGGTGCTGCGTGGACATATCATCTTTACAGTGCAAGAACAGGGCTTTCAGCTTACGGCTGGAACGGCTTTGCAAGTAGCCGCTGCCACACCGCATAGTCTTAGCGCCCCCGTCGAGAGCGTGGTATTATTAACGATGATAGCCGACCTCGCTTCACCACAAAACACTCGTGGAGAAGCTAGCAACGCCTGATGACATAGTGTCAACCTTCAAGCAGCATTGCGTAATTTTTAGGAGGAGAAAATAGACTATGTTCCGAGCAGAACGACAAGCTACCGTTATCTGGACAGGCGATCTTCCCCACGGCAAAGGCGAATTGAGCGGCAGAAGTGGAGCATTCCAGAATCTGCCCGTCACCTGGGCCGCACGCATAGAGCGTTCCGACGGCAAAACCAGCCCGGAGGAACTTCTGGCGGCGGCCCATGCAAGTTGCTATAGCATGGCGCTCTCACTCACACTGGCGAATGCGGGCAAAGAGCCACAGCAACTGGAGGTCAGCACCACCTATGTGTTTGAGGAAGTCAACGGTGCGCCCCGCATCACGACTGCACGCCTGGATGTGCGTGGGAAGGTTGCCGGAGCCAGTGAGCAGGAATTTGCCGACCTGGCGCGCCAGGCCGAGCAACTCTGCCCCGTCTCGAATGCGGTGCGCAACAACGTAGCGATCTCACTCAACGCGACACTAGTGCAATAGGTCGTCCATCGGCGACCTGAGGAGAACATTGACCCATGACCTATGTCATCACACAGCCATGTATCGGGGTAAAAGATGCCTCTTGCGTGGATGTCTGTCCGGTTGATTGCATCCACCCCGCTCCACATGAGGCCGGCTTTGAGGCGGCGGAACAACTTTACATCAACCCCGACGAATGCATCGATTGTGGAGCCTGCGAACCAGCCTGCCCCGTCACCGCCATCTTTGAAGAATCTGCTGTTCCTGAAGAGTGGAAACAGTACATCAAGATCAACGCAGACTTCTTCAAAGGGGCGTAAGTTCAACATCTCACATGTATCGCGTTCAGCCATGCCTGGACGCGATATTTTTGCTTGCGCGAACGCTAGAATTACCTTCTGGCTATCAAATAGGAAATTACCCCCACTTTCATTTTCCTTTCATCTTAAAAAGGTAGCATAACTGTTGAACAGTGAATATTCTCCAGCTATCCACAGGAGAAAAATAGTATATAGAGTTAGGAGCCTGGAAAGTACTTTCATTGGCTTTAGCTGTTGATATACATCTCACATCACGTAATACGCCATAGAGGAGTTTGCATGTCTCCGCACGATACACAAGAACCTGCAACACGTGTGACACCTATCACGCTCACCAGAATCAAGCTCGTCAGAATCGCTGATCAACAGACCGATACCACAGCGAAAGATGTTGTACAGCACCTGTCAACACAGCACGAACGAGTAGCGATTGAACCGGGCCAATCCCTAAAGAGACGTGGACAGCTATCTTTTCTAAGTTTACCTGTCTTCAGGATTACCGGTGGACTGATCTTTGGTCTGATACTACTGATGGCGGGGCTTTATTTTGTCAACCTTCCGGCCACGCTGCATATGATCTACAGCCATCTGACCACAGGACAAGGGCAATTAATGGCCTTGCTGGCCAGCCTGAGCTTTGTCACCGCCTTCTCATTCCGCGCCTTACGCTGGCGTCTCTTCCTCAATCCGGTCAAACGCATCGGCCCGATCAAGGTGATCGAATTATTTCTGGTGGGAGTTTTCCTTAATTTTTTGTTGCCGCTCCGAATCGGAGAACTGGCAAAGAGCCTTATTTTGAAACGCAGCGAGCAGGTTCCTGTAAGTCAGTCATTGCCGACGATTACAATGGATAAGGCGATGGATTTGCTGCCCGCGTGTTTCATCATCATTATGCTCCCATTGATGGGCTTACAGATGGATATTAAATTCTGGCTCATCCTGGGACTGACGGGGGGCGGGCTGGTCACTTTTCTGACTTTCCTGCTACTGGCCACCTGGAAATACACGCTGGCGATTGCCCTGCTCCATAGAGTTACAGCCCTGCTGCCCACCAGATTTGGAGACAAGATTGAGGCATTTGCTGTCAGCTTCATTAATGCTCTGCTCTTAAGTGCGAAAAATCCGCGCGTCTTCTTGCAGGCGCTACTGCTGACAGCGGTCGGCGTGGTGTTTGATGGCCTCTATAATATGTTCGGCTTCTGGACTATCGGCTATACCATTCCGTTCGCACACGCCATGTTTGGTTATATGCTATTCAACCTGTTCTACGTGCTACCGAATCCTCCTGGGCAGGTTGGCAGCAACGAAGTAGTGGCGCTACTGATCTTTACAGGTCTGTTACACATTCCCTCACAGAGCGTTATCGCCATGGCGCTCTTCTTTCACCCCTGGTCCGGGCTACTGATGTGCATCCTGGGCACTACTTGCCTTGCAGCACTCGGCATGAACTTTAAAAACCTGCTTCATATAAAAGCTGAGGCATAACATGCAAACATACTGCCAGTCCCCTGTGCCTGACAGCATGGCAGGTGAGGTACCAGCTTTGCTCAGACCAGAATTTTGTCGAAATCGGGTGCCCAATTATTATTATTGTAAATGGTAATCACATTTGCTCCTGCATGCAAGGGGATTACCACCGACTGCTGACCTATGTTGCTCAGGCCTCCAGTAGAGGGAAAGTTCAGCACGATGGGAGCGGCACCATTGACGCTGATATCGGCCTGACGGTTATTCGGCGTACCATAGTAGAGCGTCAAAGTGAAATCGCCGCTGTAGCTCACCATGACATTTCTGAATTGCAGGACGCCGCCGTGTCCGACATAGCCGACTTTCTCTCCGCCAGAGCAGCGTCCACAATTCTCCACACGTGCCCCCCCCGATAGCGCATTCACCGGCGATTCGGCCTCGTAAACCTGTGGCTGATACGCCTGCACTGTGGCTGTGGCGGCGGCTATCGCAGTTGCAGTCGCGTTTCTCTGCGCCACCGCCGTCATGGTGGCCTGTGCCTGCGCCGTTTGTGTAATGAAGTGGCGCGTGGTAACGGTCATTTGAGCCTGGGCAGTTGCCATCTGACGGCGCGCTCCGGCGGTTGCGGTTGCCGCCAGATACTCAGAGGTTTGTACATGAGCGAAAGCTGCGGCGATGCCCGCAACGGAGGATAGTATCAGCACAATACAGGCGGCCAGGACAGCATAGCGCAACTGGACGCGCCTGCGCTGGAGCGATGCAGGTGGCACGAACGCTGGAATAGACGAGGGGGTGACCGACTGAGGTTGAGGCGTTGCCTGATCGGTCATCGTTATCGTAGGAGCCGATATAGGAACGGCATTCGCAGAGCCAGCAGGTAAAACGGGCGGCTTCGGGCTGTAGTCTGGAGCAGACAAAGCAATAGAACGGCTGGGTTGTGTATCGGCCCAACTCTCTGGAGAGGTAAAACCTAATGCAAGCAGTAACTCATCGCGTGCCTGGGCATAATTAACAGTTATATTGATACTTTTGAGAATATCCCACATCCAGGGCAGGTTATTTGGCGCAAGGGGCGTCACGATCAAACGCAAGATGCCATGCATCGGCCCTTGCGCATGTAGTTCCAGCGCAATGCCAATGGCAGCATTGACCTGGAACGAGTCGATAGCTTCCGGCGTTTGCACGACCAGCATTTTTTCACAGCGAGAAATCTCATGCCGCAGCAGCACCAGGTCGGCATGAGCTTCGTCGGAATCGTCAATCACCACCTCGGCACCCATCATTTGCATATCAACGACAAGTTGCCGGAGAAAGCGAATGATGCCTGGATCAGATGAAGCGCGATAGCAGAAAAAAATACGCGGGCCTCTCACACAAAAACCTCCGCATATAGAGAGAATAAGTCATTTATCATGGTCACGATTTAATAGTTTATACACAATAATCCCCCAGATGACCTGGACAGCTCATCTACTATGACGAAATACAAGAGATTCTTGCTCATGCCCCCCCCAAAAGGTAAGGGGCAAAGCTGTGGTTACTCCTACATGTAGTGATGTCCCTCGTCAACAGCATTATGGTAAGATACAAGTAGGCAATTTAGATGGCATATCCCCTATGCCATTCGCACCCACACGCTTTGAGATGCAACATGAAAGAGAACCGAGGAGGAAATGAATATGGTTTCTCAATCCAATGACGGACAGGTAAGCGCACAAGCAACCCAAACACAGACATCCGCAAGTGGAGATTTCCAGCGACTTCTGACACAGGAGGCACGTTTTGCCCCCACACCTGAAATGCTGGCCGAACTGGATGTCAAGGACTACCAGGCGCTCTACGACGAGGCGGCGCGTGATCGCATCTCCTTCTGGGATAAGATCGCCCGCGAGTTTGTGTGGGAAAAACTCTGGACGAGCGTTGTCGAGGGTGAAGTGCCGCACGTGCGCTGGTTTACTGGCGCTCAGCTTAACATCACCATTAACTGTCTTGATCGTCATGCCAACGGCAGCCGCGCTAACAAAACCGCCCTGCTCTGGGTCGGTGAGGACGGTGAAGAGCGCCGCTTTACTTTTAGTGAGTTGCTGGCGCTGACTTGCCAGATTGCCAACGGATTGAAATCTATTGGTGTCAAAAAGGGTGATCGCGTCTGTATTTACATGCCGCTCACGCCGGAGGGCATCGCCACTATGCTGGCTTGCGCGCGCATCGGTGCTATCCACTCCGTAGTCTACGCCGGTCTGGGCAGCGGAGCCTTACGCGCTCGCATTGAGGATGCACAATCCCATGTAGTGGTCACGGCGGATGTCGGCTATCGTCGCGGCAAGCCGACCAACCTCAAAGCTATCGTCGATGATGCCGTTAAGGGGCTGGACCTGGTGGAACACGTCGTCGTGTGGCGGCGCGGCACACCGGCCATCGCACTGAACGATAGCCGCGAAGTCGATTTCTACGACCTTTGTGGCAAGCAGGCCACGACATGCCCGCCTGAGATCATGGAGTCCGAAGACCCACTTTTCATACTCTATACCTCCGGTTCGACCGGCGCGCCCAAGGGCTGCGTCTACGTGCATGGCGGCTACATGGTCGGCACAGCCTACTACCACAAGCTGGCCTTTGACATCAAAGAGCATGACATCTACTGGTGCATGTCAGATATCGGCTGGATCGTCGGTCACAGCACAATGGTCTATGGCCCCTGGGCAAATGGAACAACGGTGCTGGCCCGCGAGGGTGCGCCGGATTATCCCGACCCTGGCATCGTCTGGGCCACCGTCGAGAAATATGGCGTCACCAAGCTGTTTACCGCTCCCACAACCCTGCGCATGTTCATGAAGTTTGGTCCCTCTTATCCCCAGGCCCATAATCTGAGCAGTTTGCGCCAGGTCGTGTGCGCGGGCGAGCCGCTCAACCCCGAAGCGATGATCTGGGCCAGGCACCACATCGGCAACGACCACGTTCCCATCTGCGATAACTGGTGGCAGACTGAGACGGCTGCACCAACAATTGGCACCCTTCCCTCGATGGAGGCCCGCGCCGGACGCACGGGCAAGCCTCTTCCCGGCTACGGCCCCATCAAGATTCTCGACCGCCAGGGCAAGCCCGTCGCACCCAACCAGGGCGGCCTGCTCGTCATCGAGGGCGCGTGGCCACAGATGTTTCGCACTATCTGGAACAACGAGGAGCGTTATCTCGACTACTGGCGTCTGCTGCCGCCGTATTACACCGCCGGTGACGTGGCGACCATCGACGAGGACGGCTACATCACCGTGCTGGGCCGCGCCGACGACGTAATGAATGTTGCCGGTCATCGCATCGGTACCGCCGATGTCGAGAGCGCACTGGTCAGCCACCCGGCAGTGGCCGAAGCTGGTGTCATCGGCAAACCCGATCCCATCAAGGGCGAGGCCATCAAAGCCTTCGTCACGCTCAAAATCGGCCAGGCCCCCAGCGAGACGCTGAAAGCCGCACTGATCGAACACGTGCGCCGCGAGCTAGGCCCCATCGCCACGCCCGGCGAACTGGAATTTGTGGCAAGCCTGCCCAAAACGCGCTCCGGTAAGATCATGCGCCGCGTCCTCAAAGCCCGCGAACTGGGTGTCGAGCCAGGGGACCTGACCACGATTGAGGAATAAGATACCTCCATCTCTATGGAGTTACTTTCACTTTGAGCAGGCGCGGCAACAGCGCCACGACACCCAATGTCGCCAGGATGCAGGCCGCGCCGCCACTGATGACCGAGAACTCAGGGGTGAACAGCCCGGCGACCAGACCTGACTCGAACTGACCAAGCATGGGGCCACCAATGACAAACATGGCGTTGACGGCATTGATGCGACCGCGAAACTCGTCCGGCGTGGTCAACTGAATCAGCACGCCCCGCAACACCATGCTCACCATATCCGCCGCTCCGGCTCCGGCCAGAAAGAGGACGGAGAGCCAGAGCGGGCCAGTGGTGAAGCCAAACGCAATCACGCACACGCCCCAACCGATAATTGCCAGCACGATACCCAATCCCTGATATGCAATACGATTGATGCGCCCGGTCAAAGGCGTCAGGGCGATAGCCCCGATAGAGGTGCCAGCCAGCAGGATACCCAGACCTTGCGGCCCTACATGCAGAATAGCACTGGCATAGACCGGCAATAAGGCTTTGGGCGAACCGAAAAAGGTTGCGAAAAAGTCGAGCGAGAGGACGGCCAGAATCACGGGATGCTCTTTAAGGAAGCGCATGCCATCCACCAGCGCGCCGATGGTAGCCTGGGGACGCTTCTCCGCCGCTACCTGCGGCACGTACATGACGAGCAGCGAGCCAATCACAACAAAGTAAGAGATAACATCGAACCAGTATGTGTTGGCAACGCCCGCCCACGCAATGACGAAGCCGCCAAGCGTAGAGCCAACTACCGTCGTCAACTGCATCATGACCATGCTCAGCGAAACCGCATTCGCCATCTGTTCGCGCGGCACCAGCGCCGGAATAATGGCCTGGCGCGTAGGAAATTCAAAAGCGGATACGCTGGCCGCAATCAGCACGACGACATAGATAATCCAGAGCGTGATGATGTGCAACATTGTACACAGGGCCAGAATGGCCGACATGGCTGCCATGCTGATCTCAATGACCATCAGCATTCTGCGCCGATCCAGCACATCGGCGAAGACCCCCCCGATCAGGGAGAAGAGCAGACGTGGAATGGCCTGCATCAACCCGATCAGGCCGAGCGCGATGGCTGAATGCGAAATCAGATAGACCTGCCAGGCCACCGCCACAATCTGCATCTGCGTTCCGGCAGATGAGATTAGTTGGCCCCAGAAGAGCAAGGCGTAATCGCGATTGCGCAACACGCTCCACTGGCTGGGGGCTTTGATGTTGCTTGCGACTGTAGAAGGTGCCGGGCCGGTCACAGGCTCAACCGCATTGGCCAATGGATCGGTAGCAGGCATCGCAAGCGAAGAATCGTGGTGAGGTTCGGTTTTCATCCAGTGTTCCAAAATAACAAAGGGCTAACGAATAGACAATAACAATCCTAATAGTATACCACCCGATAAGGTTCGCCACACCATATTAGAGGCCAGCAATAGCAGGTAACACAATCACTTCCTGCCCGCTCTGCAGGACGGTGTTCAGACCCAGAGAGCCACTAATCATCTCATTATTGACAAACATCTTAACATGTGCGCGCACATATCCTTGCTCGTCACAGAGATAGTGCCAGACCTGGGGATACTGCTGCTGCAATGCATGTAGCAACTCATCTATTGTATTTGCATGCAATGTAATCTGGCTCTTGCCACCGCTATAACTACTCAACGTTGATGGTAAACGCAGCGTGACGGTGGCCTTCTCTTCATCACCCATACGCACTTCCAAATTTCTCTCTAGCATGTACTTCTTCGTCTGGCCCATTTCGGTGCTTCTGCACACGCAAGTATACGCTCATTGTGACGATTTTGGCAAGTAGGCCAGGCAACCGTTGACAGCGGGACAGGATAGCCGCCAGTAGAGCAACTGCGAGTGATGTTCCTACACTAAAAATGGGCCTGGTGGTACTGTATCATCTGTATCATGTCAAGGACAACGCCTCGTGTTCGCTCTGCTGCCTGCTCTCTACCCGATTATGATACGGTATCATGTGACAAAAATTACAGCAAAAGGATAAGAAATATGGCAGTTTTTATCGCAGGTAATTGTTTTATAATATAGGAAAGAGAACTCTATCGCCAAAGCCAGGGGCATTTGCCCCTAACCTTCTGTGAAGGGAACGAAGCAGTGAACTAGAAAGAAGGTAGGAGGCAATGGTAGCACTTATGACACTTTCTCCATCACAACTTTCAAATATCGCCGACCAGCAGCGAACGATCACCGTCGAAACCGGTGCTGTCTCACTGGATGGTCTGCTGGCTTGCCCACCCCAGGTGCGTGGCCTGGTGATTCTCGCGCATGGTACCGACGCCGGTGAACATGCCGAGGCATATGGTGTGCTGGCCCGTGCCCTGTATGATGCACAGCTTGCCAGCCTGGATGTATGCCTGTTCACGCCGGAAGAACAACGCTTTGATGAATTAACTGATTACTTCCGCGAAAATACCGGTATTATGGAACAGCGCCTCTCCGGCATCGCGGACTGGTTACTACGCCATCCACAGTTCGGGCCGGTTATCCATAACGAATTTGGCACGATGAGCGATCTGATTAACGGCTACTTCGGTATCGGAGCCTGCGCCAGTGCCGCTCTGCTAGCCGCTGCGCATCGACCGGATGTCGTCAATGCGGTTGTCGCCGTTGCACCAACGTTGCAATCCGATGATGCGATTTTGCAGCAGATACACACTCCAACCCTTTTGCTCACCTGGAAGGATGATCCGGCTCAACTCAAACGCTATGAAGACATGCAGAACAGGTTGGTTGGGCCACATCGGCTAGAGCAGGTCACGTCTCCTGCTACCGCCGACAGCATTCGCCAGAGCATGGAAGAGATCGCCAGCAGCGCTTCTACATGGTTCGCGCGCTGGCTCAAACCCATTGTCTAATCTAAAAACTGGTACTGCTTGAAATTTGCAAAATATGATATATTATGTTTTGCAAATTTCAAGCAGCATCCGTTTTTAGATCAATCTTCAACAAGAAGAAACTCTACGGATTCTCTTGCAAAAACTGGTTTATTTGTTTCATTTCGCTCTCACTCAAACGAAACTCAGCGGCAGGGATGAGTTCTTCAATCTGTTGAGGGCTGCGTGCGCCAACAATTGCGCCGCTTACGGCGGGATTCTCCAGCGCCCAGGCCACAGCAACCACACCGGCCGAGACATTGTGCGGATAGGCAATGTTGCTCAATAACTCTTGTAGTGCCAGGTTGCGCGACAGGCGCGGCTCCCGAAACTCGTCATCCCGTTTACGCCAGTCGTCCTCTGGCAATTTCTGAATGCGCTCCCGTGTCATCCTACCCGATAGCAGGCCGGACATCATCGGCGAATACACAATCACGCCAATGTTGTGTTCCCGACAATAGGGCAATATCTCTTTTTCAGCCTCGCGGCGTATGAGCGAATAGGGCGGCTGCAAGGTTTCCACCGGAGCGATGCGCTCAATGCGTCGTAGTTGCTCAACATTGAAATTCGAGACGCCGATATGCCGCGTCTTGCCTTCCTCTTTTAGACGTACCAGCGTACTCCACCCCTCCTCAATATCTTCCTCCGGGTCGGGCCAATGAATCTGGTACAGATCAACATAGTCAACCTGCAAACGCCGCAGGCTGGCCTCCAACTCGCGTCGAATCGAATATGCTTTGAGGCTGCCACTGATCCTGCCCCGCTCATCCCAGACCCTGGAACATTTTGTAAAGATATACGGGCGCTCGCGTCCTTTGATGGCCTTGCCAACAATCTCCTCCGAGTGTCCCAGACCGTAAACGGCAGCAGTATCGATCCAGTTAATACCCAGTGCCAGCGCGTGCTTAATGGTGTTGATTGACGTCTTATCATCCTGTGGCCCCCAGGAAAATTCCCAGTTGCCCCCGCCCATCGCCCACGCGCCCAGACCGATGGGTGTGATTTGCATGTCGGTTCTGCCAAATTGACGTGTACGCATTGTGTCTTCTCCTTCCCTTCACCTGCGATTAGCTAGCACTAAACGGTACACGTATGATACCATTATTACGTTGCAAAACCTCGGCATGTACGCCAATTTACCGATACATGGAAGTATTTTCCACAAAAAGGAGTTTGTGATGTTCGATGTGAATGCGATTCGCTCCCACTTTCCTTCCCTGGCGACAGAGGCAATCTATTTTGATAACCCCGGCGGCACACAGATTGCGCGCGAAGCGATAGAACGCATGCAGCACTATTTCCAGCACTACAACGCTAATCACGGCGGCGTCTTCCGCACCAGCCGCGCCTCCGACGCCGTTGTCGCAGAGGCACGTCAAGCTGTGGCCGATTTTTTGAACGCGGCTCG
>DAOTVZ010000256.1:0-11103 GCA_034436045.1 Ktedonobacteraceae bacterium
TGGCCGATCTGGCCGATGGTTTTGTCGCTCTCCCCGGCGGCTTCGGCACCTTCGACGAACTATTCGAGATCACTACCTGGGCACAGATCGGCATTCATAATAAGCCTGTCTGTCTACTCAATATCGCCCATTACTTTGAACCACTGCTCGCACTGGCACATCACGCCAGTAATGAAGGTTTTATTCCACCAACTCACCTCAAATTACTTATGATGCAAGATAATGTCAAAGAGTTAATTACTCAATTGCTCAACTATCAACCTTATGAACGTGAAGAGAAATGGATAGAATTACCGCCAGCACGCTAGCAGCAGCAGGATATAGATCAACTAGAGAAGCGTCGTAAAGGCCGAAATGTTTTTTGCTAGTGCAGTTTGCTTCTTTTTACGTCACCAAACGCTGTGTCTATCCGTTACATCATCATATAGAAATGAATAGCATGAACTCAACCGTTGATGTGGAAGGAGATTTTATGCCGAGGGAAATCATTCCACCTGCTGCCCACAGTTTTGACAGCAACACCATACTCATTGTGGATGATGACGAGGCCGTCACCCAGTTCTTGCAACAGATTATTGAGGAGGAGACACCCTACCATACCGTTGTTTTTAACAATGGACAAACAGCTCTTGAACAGGCCCCATCACTTCATCCCTGCCTGCTGCTCATCGATTACCGGTTGCCCGGCATCAACGGCCTGGAGCTGTATGATCGTTTGCAACAGTTTGAGAATACTCGTGGTATTCCCGCTATTATGATGAGTGCTGTTTTGCCCGTGAATGAACTCCAGCAGCGTGGCCTGTATCAGTTGCGTAAACCGATGGATGTTGGTAGCGTTATCCGTATGATTACGCACGCCCTGGCCAGCTTCGAGGAGAGCCTCTGGCAGCAACGAGCGATGCAAGAGCAGTATCGTTAGTTATCCATCTCGTCTCGCTCGTCCTTTGAGTCCTGAACTATTCCACAACCTGCGACGATTCTGCTACAATAAAAAGGCCCTTTTTGCGAGGGTGACTTTTTTCATTTTACGCTTTACTCGATGGACAGGAGGCGTTTCTCGTGGCAAACAAGGAACAACACAAACAGCAAAAGGCAGCGCCTAAATCAAATAAGCAGAAGAAAGAGGCGCTCAAAGAAAAGAAGGCGAGCAAAGCTGCCGGTAACATTACACTTAAAAAGGAATAGAGTGTTAAGAGAACCGAAAAAGCTCGCCGGACAAACCCAACCACGATAGAGTCTTAAAAAGCAGGGCGACCGCGAGGATACGCCTCTACTATGATTACGAGTATAAGCCGTAAAATATCATAGCAGGGGCATATGCTCGTGGTCGCTCTGTCTGGTACTCTGCCTCGTGATCGCCATGTTTTGCTCGCTCTGTCTCTCGTGCCAAAATCTGACACGCCTCAAGTGCTAAAACCCTATTGCAAAAACGTGACACTCTTGCTACAATGCGGTTAAGCTAAAAAACCTTTTGATAATCCCGTACACACCTGCTCATGGTAGCAACTTCCATCTGCGGAGTCTGCTTGATTGGCAGGATTTAGAGGAAGATGGGGGTATGCATGCAATCAAAGCCTCATGATGCATCTAAACGCGGAAATTCCCCTGAGCGTTGGGTAGGACAATCCGGCAGGAAAGAGTCGGTTGCTAGACCGGACGTGTACGACGAGCAAGCCGACCAGTGGGCGCTGCTCCGTCATGAAGTCGAAGGAGCAAATATGCAGCGATGGAACGAGCGCAATGAGGCCGGTTGGGATGTACGTCACACCGATGCCGAGGCCGTGAATACCCCCTACCTGTATGGTGAGCAACAAGAGCAGCAGGTCGATATTGTAGTCGCAGGTATTGGCGGCGGTGGCATGAACGCGGTCAACCGCATGATCAGTACACACGTGCGAGGGGTACGCTTCGTCGCCATGAACACAGACGCGCAGGTACTCGCGCTTTCGCCCGCGCCCGCACGCCTCTGCCTGGGTCTGCACCACACGAAGGGACTGGGGGCGGGTGGAAATGCCGCTGTTGGAATGCGTGCCGCCGCCGAAAGCGCCGACGAGATCAAAGCGGCGCTGGGCCATGCCGACCTGGTTTTCATTGCTGCTGGCATGGGCGGAGGAACCGGCACGGGAGCCGCTCCTGTCGTGGCCTCCATCGCTAAGAAACTCGGTGCGCTCACTGTAGGTATTGTGACACTTCCCTTCTCTTTTGAAGGCTCTCGGCGACGCCGTGCCGCGATGGAGGGCATCAACGAATTAAGCTCGCAGGTTGACGCATTGATTACTGTCCCCAATGATCGCCTGCTTGCCACCGTCGGGCGCGACCATAGCCTCTCCGATGCCTTCAAACTGGCCGACGACGTACTACGCCAGGGTGTACAGGGTATTGCTGAGGTCATTAACGTTCCCGGTATGGTCAACGTTGACTTCGCCGACGTGCGTAGTGTGCTGCGCGAAGCCGGTACCGCGCTGATGAGTATTGGTCAGGGGCAAGGGCGCAATCGTGCCCAACAGGCCGCCGAGGAAGCGATTGCCGGTGGGTTCCTGAACGTGACCATTCGTGGCGCGAAACGAGTCCTTTTCAATATCAGCGGCGGTGAGGATATGACGCTCTTTGAGGTCAATGAAGTTGCCGAACGCATCGGAGAGGCCATCGATGACTCTGCCGACATCATTTTCGGCGCGGTGATCGATCCCGCTCTCAATGATAGCATACGCGTGACCCTGATTGCGGCTGGCATGGAAGAGATGCACACTTTGCGCCTACAGACGGTGCGCTCTGACCAGCAGGCCCAGCCTCAGCCACGTATTGGTACGTGGGGTCAGCGTTCAGTACCACCCTACCGACCAACAGCAGAGCCACACGGCGCTTCACCAACTCCCAGCGCGAGCAATAGCACGCCGCCTGCCCGATCACCAGCAACGCAACACCCGTCGTCTTCGCCAGAGCAATCACAACAGGCGCAGCCAATGCCCCATCGTCCGGGCGCGCAATCCGCTCAGCCTGCGCAATCGTCGGCGCAGCCACAGCAGCCACAGCGGCCATTGCGCAGTTTAAGCGATCTGCGCGGCCTGCGTAGTATGGGTCAGCGGAGTGATCGCCGACCTCGTTACCCTGATGAGGATGAGGGTATCGACGTACCGCCATTTTTAAAACGCTAATATCAGATCAGCGTAGCAGCACAGCAAAACGAGGCGCGTATCACTACGCGCCTCGCCTCATTATCGTCATAATCTCCGCAAACAGGACTATTGCTCTTTTCCTTCAGCAGCGGCGCGGCCACGCTCACCGCCCTTCTTCCCAATCCGCGAGTAGAACTCAGACCCCTGTTGGCGTTTGGTAGATTCGCCGCCCTTCTTGCCGATCTCGGCATAGAATTGAGGGCCACGCTTCTCCTTTACCGTCTCGCCTCCCTTTTTTCCGATTCGTGAGTAGAATTCTGGGCCGTACTTCTCACGCACAGCCTGACCGCCATGCTTCGCTTTCTGAGATCCTGGTTCTGGTCCACGCTTACTATTTGCCATAGAAAGTCCCGCCTCTCTAAAACTCGATCCACATTTACCCAACAAACAACGCGGTGAGACATTCTACCTTCTTCCGTCCTCCAACACCACATGCGCGACGCTCACTCATCGACAAGCGATCTGGAGCGCGGAAGCGCAGTAATAAGAATATCTCGCTGCTTCCTTACTGCGATTGATGCTCTCGCAGCCGTGCCGACGCAACACGATTGGCCATCAGTGCTGCAACGCTTCCCGCGCCAACACCATTATCGATATTAACTACCGAGAGGCCAGGCGCGCACGTCTGTAACATCGAGAGCAACGCGGCAAACCCCTTGCCGCCAATGCCATAGCCAACCGACGTTGGCAATCCAATGACAGGAACCGGGGCCAGCCCTGCTACGACCGATGGTAAGGCTCCATCCATACCAGCAGCGACGATTATCGCATCTACGTCTTCCGTGAAGAGGCTTCGCAAAGGCTCTAGCAGACGATGGAGTCCTGCCACACCCACGTCATAAATGCGTGTGATACGGCATCCCATCTCTTCCGCAATCAGTGCCGCCTCCTCTGCTACCGGAATATCAGAAGTGCCAGCACTAATCACACCTACATGCCCACCGGTATCACGGCGCACGTAATCAGGGCTATAGATGACCATAGAGCGCGCAGCTTCAGAGACCCGAACAGTGTAGTCCTGGAAGACCGCTTGTACAGGCGCGAATGTTTCCGGGCGCATTCGGCTAATAATCGCCCGGCCTGAGCCGCGTAGCAACTCCTGAGCCATCGCCACTATCTGTGGCACATCCTTAGTTTCACCAAAGATGACCTCCGGCACCCCTTTCCGTCGCTCGCGGCCTGGGTCAGAGCGCGTTTCCACCACTGGCAACTGTGCCGATGATGCCAATCCTGGTGAGATAGGTTTATAAGCCTTCGTGGCCATCAGATCGTCCGATCTCTGCTGCCCCTCTGTCAGCCCCTGCGTTAGCATGTGGCTGATCCATTCCAGATGCTCATCACGCTCATTAACCTCATGAGACATGTTAACCATACCCTCCAGGAAAGACTAATACTCAGCAATATTTACCAGGGAAATCTCTGCACACGCTACAGTGTAACATACTTCATGCTCATCAGCAAGCCATCAAGCGAACAGAAAAGTCTGTGGCACCCATTTATCATCGCCCGTTAGTATTCCATGCCTCCGAGCGCGATAAACCTGCACTCTCCGCATCCTGCTAACCAACGGGTTCCATCCGAGACGAGCTGGCCCCTCGCCCCATTATGATATACTGTAAGCACGCTATCCGGCATACGACACTATGCCGTGCTTCTTCATACTTTACACAGTATCCTATGACACTACCGTAATACCCGAAAACCTGTATACGCGAGCCATCAAGCGAGGTGCGTATACAGATAGCTGGTGTATGTAACACGGGTCTGTTGCGAAAATCGTTTTAGCGATTGACTGGAATTTTTGGAAAACGGAGCATGAAACCTGGAATTTTCTCTCTCTCGGCTCTGCTCTGCCTGGTTTTGCTACTCATCTTAAGCGCCTGCGGCCCAACAACAGTAAACCAGCAAGCAGTACAAGCCACCGTGACGATCAATCCGTCTTTTCAGGAGCAACTCTCGCCTATTCCGACGGCAGCTACCTATCGCTGTGGTGCGTGGGCCTCAAACAATGCCCCTAACCCCTATAGCACTATCACGATCTATGCCAGATTGACAAAGAATACTCAAGGCGTGAGCGGGGCTACGGCGCAGGCGGTCGTGCATTTCCAGAATGGCGATCAGACACTGGCCCAGGAACCAACCAGCGATAGCGGGGGCTATGTCAGCTTTACGCTGCCCCTCAACGGACAACAACCCCGCCTGGTACCGGCTACTGTGGATGTTACCTTTCATGTCAGTAACACCCAGGTCACTTGCCAGGCATTCTTTACACCTGAGTAACTCCCTGCGCCGCTCGTGGCTGACAAGACGGACAATAGTGCGTGCTACGCTGTGTGACGATAATACGCTCAATAGGCGTTCCGCAAATCACACAGGGCAGACCGGCACGCTGATAGACACGCACATGATTATAATTATCGCCCGCCTCGCCCCAGAGGTCCCGATAATCGTTAAACGATGTGCCGCCATGTTCTATCCCCCGTTCAAGCACAACAATAATTCCTTCGTGCAAGCGCGCAACCTCCGCTACGTTTAACGAATTCGCGGGTCGTAAGGGATGTACACCGGCATAGAAAAGTGCCTCGTCGGCATAAATATTGCCAATACCGGCTATGACCTCCTGCGCCAGCAGAGTGGCCTTGATGCTGGTACGGTGCTGCGCCAGGGCCATCTGAAATCTTTCGACGGTAAAATCGGCGCTCAGCGGCTCCGGCCCCAGCGTGGCAAAAATCTGAGCCTCGCGTTCACGGGGCCATAGCTCGATGCGTCCAAATTTGCGTGGGTCGGTAAAAAGCAGGTAGCGCCCATCACCGAACCGAAAACAGGCGCGACAGTACATAGTATGTACCAGCATTGTGGCCTGCTCCTGCCCTGTAGTGATCTCGATAGTACGCACCGTACCGTCAACAACAGCAGGCACGATAAAGTGTAATTCTCTGTCAGCCGGTGGCACGAAGGTTGGCCCCTTCACATTCCACGTCGCCACATCGCGCTCACGCAGGCTCGTATCCACCTGCCAACCCGGTGGGAGCAGAAGGAAGTTGCCAGTCATACGCCGGTGGATCGAAAGCAGGTAGCCGCCGCTCAAATCCATCAACAAAAACTTGCCGCGCCTGCGAATGCCCTCAATGCTTCTTCCGGCAATCTCGGCGCGCAGTGTCTCCACATCAGGGTGCCCGACGATACGTGGCCAGAAGACCTGCACTTCCTGTATCGTCGCTCCTACCACACTCTTGCGCAACTGACGCGCGGTATATTCAACCTCTGGTAACTCTGGCATTGCGTCTCTATCTCGTTAGATAAAAAAGTCAAAGTAGTCCCTACAGTATACCATCGATGAGACACAATGCCATCTCTTATGCCCAATAGTCCATTACCAGGACAGGTATTGCCATGCTTGCCACCTGGCGGGGAAGTCCAACGCCACCTCGTCGTACTCTGTTTTCACAAGTACGCGCAGGTGCTGCGAACCACGCGCGAAATATTGGAAATGGAGTTCTATAATCGGACGTTCCTCCACCTCGACACCTGTGAAGAAAGCGCGGATGGCGCGTTCACGCATCTCCATTGCCTTCTCGTCGTCCCGCTCCGCCAGTTGAATACCGGCAATTTCATCTAATGTATAATGCGTACCGGCCAGTTCATTGATAGCGTTCAGAACCGTCTCGGCCTCCTCGCGTATCACCGCCAGGCCAATAAACATCGAAAAAATGGTCATCACGGGTAATCCGGTGCTGGTCACGAGTGGTTGCAAGGCATCGCGGTGCCGCTGCCAGATCTCCAACATGGTTAATTTTGTCTCTTGCATGCTTATGTCCCCCTCATTAAAAATAGTATTACCTGCTAATGACTGCTCATCAGTATTATTTCGCATAGAAGCACTTTGCCGATCCCACAGGATTGCGCCCGCTTGCTGTGGGCCTACCAGTTCCACCAGCTTGCCCACGCAACGGCTCATGTTCTCCATTCGTTGTGTGATAAAATCGTGACGCGCGGTGATCGCCGGAGCGGTCAGGGCACGTTGCGCCGCCTCGTACTCCAGCTCGATCTGGCGGCGTAAACGCGCCACCTCGCTCGCTATAGTTGCATCGTCCATCATGCACTGTTCTCCTGTACCGGTTGCGTTGGCACAAACATGATTACTATGAAATATATCTGCTAGTGAATATGTGATACCATCCTCCGGCTTCATGTACCCAATATTACAGGCCCGCAACGTCCTCTATCCCTATATTCAAAAACCTGTTGCAATTCGTTACAGTCCTTCGTCTTTCCTTCAACAACACATGGTACAATGCATCAGGAGTTAGCACCTCTCCCTACTCAAACGCTAAAGAGAAAATACACACGTTCCGTTGCCTTTCATTAACCAGCATGCTATACTCAGCGAAGCACTTCCGACGACAATGGAGTGACACAACATTATGAACCAGGTTGTTTCTCTTACATATAATGCAGGTAATGATAGTAATAAATTGCAAGCAGAAGACAGAGCTTTTCATGACTGGTACCGTTTTGTTCTTTCATTTCCCCCCCATCTTGTGCGAGAATATCTGGAACGTTTCGGTATTACCGGCAACCAGTGTGTACTTGACCCGTTTTGTGGCATCGGCACCGTTCCACTAGAATGCCAGAAGCTGGGTATCCCAGCCGTTGGTTTTGATGCTCACCCGATGGCTTATTTTGCCTCGAAAGTCAAAGTAGACTGGCAGGCCGATCCCGACTTACTCATAGAACATGCTCGTACTATCGCTGCATATGCGACCAAACAATTAAGTGCCGATGGTATCGAAGATAATCCTCTTTTTTATAATGCATATTCTCCTCAACCGTTAAAACCTTTACGAACGCTCTCAGAAGAAGAGAACGCATTACTTTTGACAAATTCCATCAGTTCATTGCCCTTACATAAAACGCTGGTTCTTCTTCATTATCTGAAGCAACTCCGGCATGAACTATACTATCAGTATGAACTGTTAGCTCTTGCTAAAGCACTTGTAACCGTTATTGGCAATTTACACTTCGGGCCAGAAGTGGGTATTGGCACAATCAAAACTGACGCTCCTGTCATTTCTCCCTGGCTACAATACGTTCAGATAATGGCAGATGACTTGAGAGCAGTCACCATGCCCCCTCAAGCGCCTGCCACCATCTTTCCTGGCGATACCCGTCAGGCGTTGGAACAGCTTGAACCGCAATCCATCGACGCGGTTATCACGTCACCCCCCTATCCTAACGAAAAAGACTATATCGGTGAGCAGGCTTCCTATTTTCGGCTAAAGATTCCCACAGGGAAGCTGCTTGCCGACATCGCTGTTTCGCTAGGCTACCAGCTTGTGAGCATTGACCTGTTCCGTACCCGTTTTTCTAGCGTCACAAAGGAACAATTACGAGAAGAGGTGGTTGTGCTACGATGGCCTGCATCACATATTCACGCCATTCCCGCGACGGGTATACAACAAGGAAGGTTAGTAGAAATGGATCTTTTCTCACAGGACGAACAAAACGAAGAAGAGATACAAGCTAAAGTTACACCCTCAGCACCTAGAATCAACTGTTATCAGAGATTGATGGAACACATTTTTTTCTCTCGCTACAAAGAGGGTAGCACATCTATCGAATTTGCCCGTGAGGACCTCGTACATGCTGCCCAGGAACTAGGCATCAAGCTACCTAAAAATCTTGGGGATGTGTTGTACTCTTTCCGCTATAGAACATTATTACCACAATCAATCCGAGATAAGGCTCCTGAAGGTATGCAATGGATTATCCGTCCATCGGGTCGCGCCCGCTATTGCTTCATAGCAACTAATGTTTTACATGTTGCTCCCAACACTCTACTCGCGGAAACAAAAATTCCAGATGCGACACCGGGTATTGTCTCTATGTATGCTTTAGGTGATGAGCAGGCTCTTCTCTCAAAGCTGCGTTATAATCGCTTAATTGACATCTTCACGGGCATCACATGCTATTCTCTGCAAAATCACCAGCGCACAACTATTGTCGGCATTGGACAGGTCGAAACTGATGAGATATATGTTGGAATAGGTCACAGAGGCGCGCAGTATGTTATCCCATTACAGGCAAAAGGCGGTAACGATAGAATCGATATTGTCCAGATTGAACAAGATGTAGCTCTCTGTGCCGAAAAATTTCCTACCCTCATTTGTAAACCAATTGCAGCACAATTCATTGGTGAAAATCGTATCGCACTCTTTGAGTTTGAGCAAAGCAGCGAAGGCATAAAGCTCTATCGGGAACAACACTACATGCTTGTGCCCCCAGAAGAGATGACCGAAACCGATCTACAGATATATCGGCAAAGATCGTTGGAAGAGCGAGGTAACTAACTCTTCATCGCCCACACACGACAGCCAGTCTCAGTATCCTCGACCAGTACATCGCGGGGCTGATGCAGGAGCCAGCGCACGGCCATGAGATCGCCGACCGCGCCGGAGAAGTTGCTGATCCAGGCTAACAGGCCATAAGAGGCCAGAATGGGGGCGGTAATGGTGAAAAGGATGGCAAGCAGCGTGATGATAACGAAAGGAGCTAGACCCACAACGATATAATAGTTGCGTGGAAAAAGCTGGTCATGGGCGCTACAGTACAACGCAAAAGGGAGACGTGCTCCATAATATGGCTTACCGCCCCAGAGCATAAAGGCCAGGCCATGCACAAACTCGTGTATCCCCAGGATGAGCATACTACCCAGAATATTGATGACCAACCAGAATATAAGCGGCCAGCCGGATATAGTACCAGAGGTATGATGTGTGTGGAGAAGATACATGGCAATATTCAGGCCGATGAAGAAGACAGCGCCAATTACGAACAGAAACAGACCCCATACGGCGAGCCGATTCATATGTTCGGGGGTCAGCAGTTCCAGTTCGCGCTCCTGTTGTATGCGTCCCTCATCAAGTGCCTGCTGCTGCGCGCGTCTCCATTGCGCATGAAAACGATCTATGACCTGTAGTGCCATGTCTTCCTTCTCTCCAATGTGCTATAGTACAAAGTATCACAACTATCTATCTGCTATTACATCGTCTGCACAGAAAAGTTGCAAGACGAAATGGAACGAACGAAGTAGACATGGATGTCCAGGGAGCAAACGGCATGAACAAACGACCGCCGCGACAGGCCTGGCAATACTTAATCGGCGTTTTCGCCGCCTTCTGGGTTATTTTCGCCATCTTTCTTATACTTGGCAATATCCCGTTTTATGTTATCATGCTCGCGCTAACCACCGTCGCCTTGCTCTCCGCACTGGTGGTAGCGTTAGCCTGGGCATTCCAGAATAATTGGTAAAGGATGTGGCATGATCGATCTCTGTTTTTTAGGCACTTGCGGCATGATGCCAATGCCTGGACGCTGGCTCTCATGCGTCTTGCTGCGCTGCAACGCACAATTAACGCTCTTTGACTGTGGCGAGGGAACACAGATTCCCTGGAAAGCGCTGGGATGGGGTTTTCGACAACTGGGAGCCATCTGCCTGACCCACATGCATGCCGACCACGTGGCCGGACTCCCCGGCGTCCTCTTCATGGTCGCGCATGCAGGCCGTACCGAACCGCTACATATCTATGGCCCGGTCGGCACTGCCTACGTGGTCGAAGGGCTGCGGCGTATCGCGGCTGATCTGCCTTTTCCTGTGCATATTTACGAGATGCGTGGCGGAGAACAATTCATGCTGCCGGGGAACCTGTATGGCTCCTGCGCCGCCGCCGTTCACGGCATTCCTTGTCTGGCCTACCGTGCTGAACTCAAACGCAACGCGGAATTTCAGGTCGAGAAGGCCAGGGCGCTCGGTCTGCCGGTGGAGTACTGGTCGCGTCTGCAACATGGAGAAACCATCGAGTACAATGGCCAGACCTTCGTTCCGGCTCAGGTGCTTGGCGAAGCACGGCGCGGCATCGCGCTGGCC
>DAOTVZ010000257.1:0-17016 GCA_034436045.1 Ktedonobacteraceae bacterium
ATCGTCAATGGGCAAACCATCAAGACTATCACCGATGACAGCTATACGAGCGGCACTATTGCGCTCTTTGTTTCCAATCTCCAGGGTGCCCATGCAGGCGCACAGGCCACCTTCTCTAACTTCGTCATCTACCCTGCAAATGCATAACATCGATTATTGTCTATGCAAGCCTCAGATAACAGGAGGCTGGGGCGACCACAAGGGTACGCCCAGCCTCCTGCTATCTGGGGCTTGTCTCGCTTGCCTATTGCATGGTAATTAAACGCGCATAGATAGCAGGATCAACGTTGCCGCCACTGACAACACAGCAAACCTTCTTGCCGACAAAGCGTTCTGGATAGGCAAAGATCGCGCCGATGGCTAGAGCGCCGGTCGGTTCCACCTTGAGATTGACATACTGAAAACAGTGGCGTACCGCCTGTGCGATGACCTCATCAGGCACCTCGATTATATCGCTCAACCCATGTTGAAGAATTTCCCAGTTCAGTTGGCCCAGGCTAAGGGTACGCGCCCCATCCGCAATCGTCGCCGGTTCCCGCTCATTGCGCACCAACTGTCCCGTTCTCAGCGAACGGGCAGCATCATTGCCAAGCAGAGGTTCAGCGCCAATCACCTCTGTCTTTGCCTGCACATGATCACGGGCAACAACGATGCCAGAACTCAGGCCACCACCCCCAACCGGCACAACAATGACATCAAACTGACCGCGCCGAAAAATATCCTGCCCCAGCGTTGAGTTACCCGCCACGACGCGGTAATCATCATAGGCCGGTGCGTGAAAGGCATCTGGCTGTTCTCGCAGTAGTTGCGCCACACGCTCAGCACGCCCTGTTTGATTGACATCAATCAGGTCTACCGTTCCCCCATAACGCTGCACCGCCGCAATCTTGACCTGCGCCGAGGTAGCAGGCATCACAATAGTGCATTGCTTACCCAACAACTGACAGGCATATGCGACCGCCTGCCCAAAATTACCGGAAGAGGCCGCCACAACCCGCCGCTGTGGTACACTGGCAAGCAGATTGTATGCCGCGCGAAATTTGAAACTACCTGTGTACTGGAATGTCTCCGTCGCCAGCGTCACCTCGCACATGCAGTTCGCAAGCAATGGCGGACAGGGACAGGGCAGCAAAACCGTCGGGCGTACATAATGCGGCAATGTCTCCCAAACCGTTTCAAGATACGTGTCGGTCAATTCGGGAGCCGTATCGTACCGTCTCATAAAATCAACCTCCTGCAATCCAAATAATAATAGCGACCAGCCCATTGTATCATGTCACTGAGAACCTGCCCGCCAGACTCAAAAAAGCTTTCGTTGAAGCTATTCACCATTTGACTATACCTCCCAAAATATGCTATCCTCCTTAGAGCCTAACAAACGTTTGTTAGACCCGCCACACAGAAAGGAGTTTTGCATGGCCGAGACACCCGCTTATACTTCCACGTTACGGGTACGTTTGAGTACTAAGGATGCCCACTATGGTGGCAACCTGATTAACGGCGCGTTTCTGCTCTCGCTGTTCGGCGACATTGCCACCGAGCTGGCGATCCTCTATGATGGTGATGAAGGTCTGCTGGCCGGTTATGAACGTGTCGAGTTCCTGGCTCCATTGTATGCCGGTGACTTTATCGAGGCCACGGGACGTATCATTAACGTTGGCAATACGTCACGTCGCATCGAATTTGAGGCCCGCAAAGTGATTGCCGCACGTCCTGATATTGGCGAAACTGCTGCCGATGTGCTAGCCGAACCGCTGCTGGTGGGCCGTGCTATCGGCACAACCGTTGTCAAACGTGATCTGCAACGCAAACATCATACGTAATACAGGATAATACTCTAGATAAAGTGGAGATACTAGAGGGAATATACAACTATGGCTCGCTTAGAGGATATCGAACTGGTTGAGCGTCTCTTTCTCAAAGGGTATCCATTTCATCGTTATGCGCCACGCCCTGATGACCCGGTGGCCCATGCCATGACACCCCTACGCAAGCCGCTCTCAGCGTGTACCGTCGCCGTGATCACAACGGCTGGATTGAGCTTGCCAGAGCAACCGCCTTTCGATACGACAAACAAGATGGGCGATAGCTCGTTCCGTGAGTTCCCCGGTGACATTGATCCCCAACTGCTAGAGATGAATCATCGCAGTTGGGCCTTTGACCAGACGGGCATTTTGCGTGACCGCAACCTCGTCATGCCGCTAGATCGCCTGCGCGAGATGCAGCAACGGAGCGAGATTGGTGCGCTGGCCCCTCATCACTACAGTTTCATGGGGTCAATTATTGGCCCCAGCCGCCTTATTAAGCAAAGCGCGCCAGAGGTAGCGCGACGGCTGCGCGATGACCACGTAGATGTCGCGCTGCTAACACCCGTTTGACCAATGTGCAATCAGTCCGTTGGACTGATACAACGCGCCATCGAATACGTTGGTATTACCACCGTCTCAATCTCTCTGCTGCGTGAGATCACAGAGAAGATACAGCCACCTCGCGCTCTCTTTGTGCCCTATCCCCTGGGTCATCCTCTCGGCGAACCGAACGATAGAGAGCTACAAACCCGCATCCTGCACGCCGCCTTCGCGCTCTTGCCACGCACAGATGTACCGGTGCTAGAAGACTTCTCACCTTAATTCTCAGCAGTCAATTTGCTCCCTGACATTGCACAAAACGCATTGGATAGTGATGGAATGATTCGACACCTCCCTGTCTTACTCTCACCATCTCTCCCACCTGCACCCCCATGCGTCTGTCTTCCGTGATGATATTGGGCTGAATGACCACAACCATATCTTCACGAAAAACGAAAGGCTCTGGCTTTTTCACACTTGTGCGGCGTGTCCGTACAACAGGGGCAAGATAACCACCACCAAAGCCATGCACGAGATCATCGCAAATGGTAAAACCAGCTTGATGAATAAAGTCAGTCGTATCCAACACCTCATCGACGGTCGCGCCTGGACGAATCACAGCAGCAATACGCTGGAACGCCTCAACTGCCACCTCATACATATGTACATATGCAGGTGTAGGTGATGTACCAATAGCAAAAGGGCGGAGAATCTGTCCGGCATAACCATGATAGTGCGCACTGATCTCGGTGAGAAGGACATCACCCACCTGAAGAACGCGATTTGACTGGTGTTGAGCAGGCACACACAGATTTGGATTGTCCATCGGCGTTGTCCCCATATAATGGATATGGTTTCTCCCACCCAGGCCCAAATAGGCCCCCTCAACAATGGCTGCCAGTTCGTGTTCCGTAATTCCAGGGCGTGCCTCTCGTTCAAGCGCCTCAATCGCCAGATCACTTAATGCTGCACCCTTGCGCAGAAAAAGCATCTCTTCTTCACTTTTAATGAGCCGGAGCCGTGCCATCTGGGGCGCGAAATCTACGAAGACCACTTGCGGTAATTGCGCTTGCAAGATAGCATACTGCTTGTAGGAGATAGGACCTACCAGGCCAATGCGGCCCTGCTCCAATTTTCTCTCGCGCAGATTGTCGGCCACAGTGACGGCGCTCTCCGGCCCAGCCCAACGCACATCTTGCAGCCGGGCTACCCTGCGCGCATTGGGCACATGGTTATACATCTGCACCAGTAGCGTCGGCTCGCCTTCAAAGGGGAAAATGAGAAAAGCCTCCCGTGTCGCCAGGAAATCCGACAGAAATAGTACTTCGTGATAGGAACTTACCGTACTATACAGCACGAGCGCCGAGAGGTTTGCTGTCTGCATCGCCTCTCGCACAACGCTATAGCGCCGGAGAAATTCCGCCTCTGAGAAAGCTGGATATACGTCTTTAGTATTTATTTCACTCATTTTGCTCTATCCAATCCTGAACATATTTCTGCAAGAAAGTATACATGAGAGATAATGGTCCTACAAGGACGTAGAAGGGTGCCCTTTACTTATCGGGAACTTTTTTTTTCTCATCAACGTCTCTCTGCTTAGATAGGACACATGACACTGTAGACCTGGCTTTCAACGCTGTATGCTGTCTATCAGTACGAGAACTGCTCTGTCTCCAGTTCAATCATCTTGTAACGAGACAAGGGGAAACTACTAAATAGTCCTACACAACGAGGGGTAATGTTATGATTTTCAAACCCTTTCTGCCTGGCAAAATCCGGCAATCCATGCTCTATAGTGGCTGCATTCTGCTCCTGCTGGGCCTGTTGCTCGCAGCTTGTGGTGGTTCAGCAACCTTAAATACAGCATCGGGGGTAGCTATGACAACTGCTGGTCAGGCTGCACAACAAAATACATCGGCATCAGGTAGTACAGCCAACCAAACGTCCACAAGTACCAATGCCAGCCCAACACAGTACTTCATCAAAACGCTGAACGTCAGCATCGCCGTCAAAGACCCACGTAAAACCGCCAATGATCTACAAAACTGGATCAGCACCGCCGATCCTCACGCTACCTCGGCTGGCACAACCTACCAGCAGGTGGGTAACAACCTCTATAATGTCACCATCTCCTTCGAGGTCACAGCTTCGGCCTATCCGCAGGTTGAACGCTACCTGGCTAATTATGCCGACCAGAATAATGGCCGCCTGATCAGTCTGAACGAAACAGTGCAGAATGTTACGAATGACTATGTGGATAGCCAGTCGCAGCTTGCCAATCTCAAGGTCGAACAACAGCGCCTTCAGACCCTCATGAGCCAGGCGCAGTCACTCAACGACGTTCTCACCATTCAGGATAAGCTCACCGGCGTCGAGGGACAGATCGAGCAGATCACGGAGCATATCAAGAACCTTAGCAATCAAATCACGTACTACACAGTTACTATTCAACTGCAACCGATTGTTATAGCGACACCACCACCTGAACCACAGGGCTGGAGCATTGGCCAGGTTTTTCACGATGCCTTCTCCGCCTCGCTGGCCTTTGGACAGACTTTGCTGTCCATCGCCATCTGGCTACTGGCCTTCGCCATCTACCTCGTCCCCATCGCTCTCATCGCATGGGGAGCCTACCGCTGGCGCGGGCGCTCACGTCGCAGTATGTCCCCACCACTCGCCCCAATGCCCCCACCAATGGACTAATCTGGTAATACGGATTATACCTGTAGAGTAATCTGTTACTTACTCTACAGGTGTTCCTCAGTGCAGAAGCAAGGAAAACGCACTCACCTAAGCAGGCAATGGACACGCCTCATACAAACGCCACTCAGGGTCGAAATCGAAGCGGGCCACAATGCGACCACTTTCACCGTGCAGAAGCGTAATCCGCGTATGCTTACCATCAACCAGCGTCCAGATGTCGCGCTCGCGGTCATAGCTGCAATCCTGCAACCAATCCGTGTCCGCATCCACCACCTTTTCTACCTGCCCATAGGGCACAGATGACATCAGTCGCACCAGCAGAGCCTTTCCATGCACTGTATCAGCAACAGTGAAATGCCGCCCATCCAGAATACGTACTGAGTGAGGATGATCCAGCCCTTCGAGTATTGGCTGCCACCGTCCACTGTCACGATCAATTGCAATCACCATGCCCTGATGAAAGAGCGTAGCCAGCACACGCCCATCAGGCAATTCCGCCGCCGAGTTGACATGCGTCGTCTGCTGAAGCGTGCCATACCTGATCGTGCGGTGATCTACGGCTTTATCTAACTCCCTCACCTTGCCGGTAGGTGTCGTCACAAAGCCATGATCCGTTGCCCACCATTGCCAGAGTACTTCACCTGCCCGATTAAACTCGAGAATGAGGTCCAGCCCTGTGCTGGCTACCAGATATCCAGCACGTGTACGCGAGATAGAGTGCAAGGCATTAAACTGTGGCAAACTAATAACAGGTGTATCAAGCGCTTGCAAAGAAGGATCAACCTCATACACACGGTCAAATGTTGTCACAAACACTCCGCGCTGCGAAGGTACCATCCCCGCCGCCATACTCAAAGATGCCGTTTTCTGTGTATATCCCACGTCTTCCAGTAAACAGAGCAAGCCCCCCATATCACCTTCCGGCTTCTGCTCACTCCCCAGCACAGTCAGCGGGCACGAGGTCTGCTCCCTCGTCTGCGACCAGTGCTTTTTCAATGTCGAATGCCGTGTAGAAATACAACTCAGCAAGAGTTTCACCTGCTCGTGACTCCCTTCTAATCAAAACAACTGCAATATATGCTGTCCTGATCGGCTTATGTGCGTATATCGTGACGCTTCCTCGCCGCTTGCCATTGCTATAGATAGTAGTAACCGCACCCTCGCAAGGTACAGAACCTGTAAAGAACCGACCAGGAAAGTGTAAGCACTTCTTATAAAAAGCAAGCAGGCATGATACAGCCCTGTTACCTGTTCCCCCCATTGTGAGTAACCGGAGCCACATTGCTCATATACTTCATCCTGACTATTGTTGACTTTGTATATCAACAAACATAACTTACTAGTAACTATACCGTGAGAGCGAGCAGTTTGTCAATTGTACAAGATATTCATGTGTCATGCCTTCCCTATGTACTGTTTCACCAGTGGGCGAGTAGTGGCACAAACATTGTTATAGCTTAATGGCTATAAGAAATTTTTAGAGAAAGATAGAAAGCCGCAAGAAATTATGATGATAGAACTGATTTTTTAATCCTGGTTTATGAAAGATGCGCTATACTCACTAGTGCTTACCAGTGAGTAAGCAAAACAGGTCGTTGCTAAGCGATCTCTAGTGCAAAGGCATAACAATTTTCTTAAAAGTAGTACCTTTGTCTATTACATATTAGTAAGATAATTGTGTTTCGTATCAAGTAAGAAGACAAAACATCTATTCAAGAAAATAGATAATTGTAGGCATGTTTGTTATATTAAGAGGTGAAAAATAAGATGGCAAAAATCAACCTCTCAATTGAGGAGAAGGATGAGATGGGGGTAGAGAAGCTCTATTACGATGGGAGCTATCTGCGTAACAATCCTGACTGGCACATGAGTGCTGCGCCCTGGAAAACAGAGGGAATTTTGCAGGCGTTAGAGCGCAATCACCTGGTACCCCGTTCTATCTGTGAGATTGGCTGTGGGGCGGGCGAAATTCTCTTTCAGTTACAGCGTCACCTCCCGGCATGTACGCTAGAAGGCTATGATATTGCACCGCAAGCCATCGAACTGGCAAAGAAGCGGGAAAACAGCCAGTTGCATGTGCATCTCGGCGATTTTCTCACCGCGCCGGAGACACACGACGCCCACTATGATGTGATCCTCATGATTGATGTGCTTGAACACTTTGAAGACTGCTTTAAAGTTCTGCGCGAAATTAAATCCAAAAGTGACTATAAGATTTTCCATTTACCGCTCGACATCTCAGTATTCACCGTAGTGCGTAACGAATTACTTGATTTCCATTTCGCCACAGGCCATCTTCACTTCTTCACAAAAGACCTTGCTCTTCAGTTTATCCGCGAGGCAGGCTATGAAATCCTTGACACCTTCTATACACTTCCACCTCTGGATACCAACCCGTGGAGTCTTAACCCTCGACGCTTCACAAGAAAGCTCATCCGTATCACTAAAAGAGGCTTACAGCGCTTGCCCGGCAACCTGCTCTACCTGCTAAATCCCGATCTAGCGGTACGCATTTTCGGCGGCTGGCGGCTCATGGTCGTGGCACGATAAACATGGTATCTCTTGAGCCAGGACAGTAGCGAGAAATGACTATTGTTGTGCCTGCTCTGCTATCCCCACGTTATTCTCTCCGCGAAACCGGGGATAGCGGAAGCAGCACTGTAAAGCAGGAACCACGCCCAACCTGGCTGGCCACTTGAACAGTGCCACCATGCATGCGTACAATCCATTCAACAATGGCCAACCCCAGACCACTGCTACTGCTTCCAGTGCGCTCACGGGCCGGATCAGCACGATAAAAACGCTCAAAGATATGCGGCAGGTGTTCAGGCTCGATCCCAATACCAGTATCCTGGACGATCAGGCAGGCCGCAGTGGAACCTTTCGTCACCTTTACCTGTACAGAACCACCTGGATTCGTGTAGCGAATAGCATTATCCACCAGATTCATAACTACCTGAATCAGACGGGCCTCGTCACCAATCAGTACCACCGGCTCACATACCCGCACTGACAGATGAATGCGGCGCTCACTCGCCAGCACTTCAGCGGCAGCCACCACCGTTTCTACCAGGTGATCGAATTGCACCGGCTCATGCTCGAAACGTGCCTGGCCTTCATCTCCTCGCGCCAGCATCAGCAGATCGTTAATCAGGTGGCTCAAGCGCTCAGTCTCACCGCGAATCTCCTGCAAAACGGTGGTAGTTTCGGCCAACGTTGGCGTACCCAGCAAGGCCACACCCGCCTTATTGCGAATCACCGCTACCGGCGTGCGCAGTTCGTGCGAGGCATCCGCAACAAAACGGCGCTGGCGATTAAACGCCTGCTCTAGTGAATCCAACATCTCATTCAGTGTCAGCGCCAGGTACTGAACCTCATCATGCGCAGGCGGCACTGGCACACGTTGATGCAAATCACCCATCTTAATGCGCCTGGCTGTTTGTGCCAGTTGCTGAATAGGCGCAAAAGAGCGGGCCGCCAGCCAGTAGCTACCGAGCGCACAGATCAATAATACAATACCACCGGTCAATAGCAAGGCCGCCACAAGCCTGTGCAGTAAATTGTGCAACTGGGCCAGCGACTCTCCCACCTGGATAATCGCCACCGGCTTGCCCTGGTACATCAGTGCCCGACTGTAGACACGCACTTCCTGATCGCTATCAGAAAGCACCGTCCCCTGCCAGGGCTGACCAGCCATCGGTTGGGTGATACTGCTTTGCGGCACAAAAAGATGTCGAAAGGCGGGTGTCTCACCGACCAGGGTACCGTGCGCATCGAACAAACGCACCAATGCCCCATAGTTCACATCGACCGGCAGCAACGTTGCATTATCATTTTTATTCCCAAACCCCGCCAGGTCCCCTGTCACATTATGGAAAATGACCACACCATTTTTGATCTCTAAGCCAGCAGCAACCTGCTGCGCTCGGATCTGGAGCGCAGAGTCTACCCCCGCCTCCAGTGAACTTTCCAGGTAAGCGTAGAACACCGTGCCGGTACACAGCAGCAGCGCTGCGAAAGCAATGGTGTACCAGCAAGCCAGTTGGACTCGAATGCCGGGAGGGATGTAGCGACGCATACGAGCAGGCAGGAGTGATAGAAGTGCAGACATTACTCTGGCTCCTTCAATTGATAGCCAGCACCACGAATGGTTTGAATAACGTTCGGCTCACCTGCCGCACAAAGCTTATTGCGCAAGTAGCGTACATAGACCTCAATTACATTAGAAAACTGTTCCGCATCATAGTCCCAGACGTGTTCGGCAATTGTTGTCCGACTTAAAATCTCACGCGGGTGGCGCATAAAAAAGTGCAGGAGCGTATATTCTTTGTTAGATAGCGTGATAAGACGTTCGCCACGCCATACCTCGTGTGTGCGCGTATCCAGGCTAATATCCAGAAAACGCAGCACTGGCGTTTTCGGTGTGCCATCGCGGCGTAGCAAAGCACGCACCCGCGCCTCCAGTTCACGAAAATCAAAGGGCTTCGCCAGGTAGTCATCGGCTCCCAGATCGAGACCATGCACACGATCTTCAACCGTGCCCAACGCAGTCAGAAAGAGAATAGGAACATTCTCATGCATTTCGCGCAGGCGCTCACACACCTGCCAGCCATTCAGCTTCGGCAATAGAACATCCAAAATAATCAGGTCATAGGGCACATCGCTTTCGCGCGCGAGCGCCTCCTCTCCATCACGCACTAAATCCACCAGATAGTGGCAGCGTTCCAATCCTTTCTTTATATCAGGCCCCAAAACCGGATGATCTTCAACCACCAACAGGCGCATAGGTCACCTCTCTTTGCTCAGACAACAGTAACCTGCTTATTCTAAGTTCCTTTTTCTCTGTATTGTACACATTTTTTAATGAATTGACGATGAGAATAGCCACATTCCCCTTCTCTGTCAACGACAAGATCAGGTTTCTTACCCTTGACGACAGAAAATGTCAGGTGCTATGTTCAAGGCGTAGATCAAAACTACCTCTTTGAAAGGATTTGTCTCCATGCAGCACGAGAATAATACAACCTCTGAAAGCACACAGGCAACGTCACGAAGCAAGCGAGAACGGGTTGGCCTTGCCGTCTTTGGTAGCGATGCAAAGGCAGCAGTAGATATCATTATCGAGGCGGAAGCAGCAGGTGTGCAGCAGGTGTGGATGACGCAGAGTACCCCCGCCCCAGACACACTGGGCATCTTCGCGGCAGCCGCGATGCGAACAACCAGCATACGTATGGGCACCGCCATCGTGCCGACCTACCCACGTCACCCTCTAGCCCTGGCCCAACAAGCCCTGACCCTGGGTGATCTGGCCCCGCAACGCCTGCGCCTGGGTGTCGGCCCCAGCCACCGTCCCGTCATCGAGGGAGCCTATGGGCTAACGATGTCATCCCCACTGGCACACCTGCGTGAGTATGTCGAAATACTACGTGCCGCTCTCTGGGAAGGGCACATCTCTCATCACGGGCAGTTCTTTCACGTGGAAAGCACTTTCCCGCGCACGCCACATACTCCCATTCTGATCTCTGCCCTGCGCGAGGGCGCATTTCACCTGGCAGGCGAAATATCTGATGGGGCTATTTCGTGGATGTGCCCCGTACCCTACCTGCTCACAAAAGCTCGCCCGGCTCTACAGGCTGGTGCCGCGCAGCGTGGACGCCCTACACCTCCTCTCATTGCCCATATTCCCGTAGCGCTCAGCCAGGATCGACAGACCGTCCTGGCAGCAGCCCGCCAGCAAGTTGGACGTTACAGCCGTCTACCCTTCTACGCCAGCATGTTCGCCGACGCCGGATTCCCTATTCCCTCCGACGGTACGATGCCCGACGACCTCATCGACAACCTGGTCATCTTCGGTGATACCGACACCATCTCGGCCCGCCTGCATGAACTGCTGGCCTCTGGCCTGGACGAACTGCTCGTCATGCTCATCTCGATTGCCGACTCAACCCGTGAACGCTCTCAACTCATTCACTTGATCAGTCAGCTTTAAAACCCTGGCTTTCATCAGCTTAACAAGCGGCATCGTTCTTCGTAACGATGCCGCTTCTTTTACCCATCTCTTTGCGTCGCAGATCGAAGAACTGCTTCCTGAACCGCCTATGAGCGTGGTAATGCTTCCAACGCACTCACCTCATTGTTATAGATAGCGGGAAGATCACCATAATCCTGCACTGTTTCGGTCAGAAAGATATAGCCGAAGTTATCACTGGTGAGTGTCTGCACCCAGTAATTAACTTGTGCCGGATCCACAGCTTCCAGCGTGGCGCAAAAATGATAAGATGGAGCGGTCTTTATCCAATCTGGCATCTGCTGTTGCCACTGTGCAAAATGATCAGTTCGACTTTCGATAATCATAATGATGTCGGCAGTTTTTAAATAATCAGCCGAAGCAGGAATCCAACCCGCATTGAGAACATCAATAGTATTAATAACATTCGGGCCTTTCTTGCTTTTAATGTAGTTATACAGGCCCTGGTAAAAACCGAGATCAGCGGTACCCTGTGTAATACTGGTAGCTTCGTCGAGGAAAATACCATCCATTTTATAACTGTACCATCGATCAATCATAGCATGAATCTGGGCAACATTATGAGAGCCAGTTGGCACATAGCCAATAATACGTATACCGGCAGCGCGTGCCCGCTCGACGGTTGCTTCAAAGCCCGCATCATAAGTAGGGGGCGGACCAGCATTATAATTCGCAATAGCAATTGTGCCCGCTGGATGATTGCTTATGAGGGCATCCCAATTATCCTGAGCATTGCCCCAATAAGCTGGCAAGAGAATGGAGGCTTTTATGCCAGCAGGAAGCGCTCCACTATGCGAGAAGTTGCCTTGTCCGCCTGCTATGTTATGTGATGTCTGTGCACCTCTCGACGCGGCAAATACTGAAATACCTTTGATGATACCTATTACCAGCAAGATAGCAACCAGTAATATCAAACTATAGAGTGTCCATCGCCTCTTCATAGAACATAGCCTCTTTCGGAAAGGAAAATGCTAAAAAGGAACAGTCCACGTGCTATTGTAGCGCAGACCACTCCTTTTTGTACATAGTGGATAGTCGTTTTGTCATCTATCCACGCAGCAAGCACAAAGCCACCCATTAGTATTACGATGAAACGAGAACAGAGCTAAATGCGTGCTTTATCATGTACAGATGGGTCAGGAGGCATGGTATAGAGTGTACGGAAAGGACATTTATTATGCTGAGCATACAGGATGTATTGGTAAGCCAGACAGTAGACCCGCTGGCTTTTAACTGCCTCGACACCTTGATACGGGGCGCTGGCCTGGAGTATCTCCTGCAAGGAGATCACCCACTGACCCTCTTTGCCCCTATAGATCGGGCCTTTGAAGCGTATGGCAGCGGAGGTGTCTACGATTTCCTCAAAGACATTGACAAGCTCACAACCTTGCTTCAATACCATATGGTGCCTCTCTTGCTAACAACCGATGACCTGCGCAGGCTCACAGAGGAAGTTGGCATGGCTGATGAACACGGCATAGTAGAACTACCAACCTATAGTCATCAGACCTTGCGTGTACGCATAGATGACCTTTTTTTAGTCAACGATTGTAAAGTATATCGTACCGATTTGCTGGCCAGAAATGGTGTCGTTCATGTGCTGAATGACGTATTGTGGCCACCCGGCCTGTCCTACGACGACTTTGGAACGCGCAGTCCGGCTAATGCCGTTCCCCAATGAAGTACAGTATGCTTGAAGTCAATAAACGGGCGGTCCGAAAGTGCCATTTTTTAGCAAAGCTGGCTTTCGGGCCGCCAGTTTCATCACCCGACCCATATAATGGAAGACTTATGCTGCCTGCGCAGTAAAGGTCAGCGTGATGACGACCTTGTTTTGAGCAATCGCAATATTGGCGAGATTGGGCGGTTGGATGCCGAAGTCGGTCATGTAAATCGTGCTGGTTGCGGTGCCTGTTACCGTATTCCCCACTACTTTTCCCTGCACATCAAACACCTCTTTGTTGGTTTTGCCATGCATAGTCAAATTGCCAATCAATTGAAAATGTACTACCTGCCCATCTGTGTAGCTCGCAGGTAGATTCTGGGTACCAGTCGAGATGAAGGTGGCATAGGGATAGGTGTCTGTTTGCAGCGAATTGCGTTGTACATAACGGTCGCGCATTGGCGAATCGGTTTGTAATGTACGCAGATCGACCGTGATCTTCACATTGGTAACAACCGGCGACGTACCAGTACGGATACTGAAACTCCCCTGTACCGAGTGCGTTGTGCCAATCGCATCATTATCTGGTTTGTTCTGGAAAATCAGATTTTCATATACACTATAGGATGCAGTGGTTTTCGACGGTACAATTTGAAATGTCTGTAAACCGGTTGTCGCAACGGGCGTGGTGGCATCCGTCGCAGGAGATGTTGGTGTGATTGCAACAGCCCCCGATGCTCTATGTGGTGGATTAACAGCGCTGGCAAAATGTGACGCATAGATTACGCCGCCGATAGCGAGAACGACAACGACAAGGCCGATGGCAACCGGCCAGAAAAGACGTTTCTGCATATAAACTCCCCTACGTTGTAAGATAGTATGATGAATTTCTCCAACTGAAACCGGAAACGCCCCCCGTAGGGGCGTGATTCATCACGCCCTGGGAGCCGCTCCACAGGCAAACGAGTCGTGATTCATCACCCCCTGGGAACCGCTCCACGGGCAAACGAGCCGTGATTCATCACGCCCTGGGAGCCGCTCCACGGGCAAGCGGGGCCTGCTTCATCACGCCCTGGGAGCCGCTCCACGGGCAAACGGGGCCTGCTTCATCACGCCCTGGGAGCCGCTCCACGGGCAAGCGGGGCCTGCTTCATCACGCCCCTACGGGTGTATTCCCGATTTTGAAAGTGAAAATTCATTATCTCAGATGTTCTTTTTGAGCAGAGCATGCGTTGTAAAGAGTGTGTTATGATGGCGCTTCGCCTGCTTCACCGTGAGTATAAGGTGTTTTCATGTGAAAATCATTAGAATGAGAGGTGATGATCGGTGAATAATATCATGGCAATATCCCAGGAACGGCCCGTTGCGCTCATCACAGGCGGCTCGCGCGGCATTGACGCGAAAACGTCATTTGCGGCGCAATACTAGATTTTTCAATATAAGGAGGGAAATGTATATTATGCAGCAAGAGTTGAGCGCGAGCGCGCAGAGAGTACAGCGTGCCCTGGAGGAACGGGGGTTCGGCCACTGTAAGGTCGTCGAATTGCCCTCTTCAACGCGCACAGCACAGGAGGCGGCGCAATCGATTGGCTGCCGCGTGGAACAGATCGTCAAATCACTCATCTTTCGCGCCAAACAGAGCGATGTGCCCATTCTGGTAGTTGCCAGTGGAGCCAACCGCGTGAATGAGCAGCAGTTGAGCGCGCTGGTAGGAGAGCCGATTGAGAAAGCAAAGGCATCCTTTGTGCAACAGCGCACCGGCTTCGTGATCGGCGGTGTACCACCGCTCGGACACCTGACACCTATGCGTACTTTTGTCGATCAAAGCCTGCTTCAGTACGACGAAATCTGGGCAGCGGCAGGCACGCCCTTTGCCGTCTTTCGCCTGACACCACAGGAACTGGTTGCTATGACCGGCGGCGAAGTAATTGAGCTGGTGCAGAACAAATAGCTCTACCTGAAAGCCTGATAAGGAAGAGATTAATGCTGCCTTAGAGATTATTTACCCCTTCGATTTTGTGAAACCAAATGGCCGTCTGCTCAGTAGTATATCTGTTGACGCTTACTTCATATGCCTTACAGGATATAGCGTTATAGATTGTTTTAAGAAATCGCTAGTGCAGAAAGCCAATAAAGGAGGTAAACCTATGTTAGCAGCAATTCTCTTCTGGATCGTGGTTGGTCTGATTGCCGGTTTCCTGGCGAGCGTGGTGATGCGCGGTGGTGGCTATGGTATCATTGGTGACATCATCGTGGGCATCGTGGGTGCACTGATTGGTGGCTTCCTGATGAGTCTGCTGGGCTTCAGCGCGAGTGGCGGCTTGCTCTACACCATCCTGGTCGCATTTATCGGTGCCTGTATCCTGATCGCCATCCTGCGCTTCTTTTCACGCGGCGTAAGACGTGTGTAAAGAGATCACTCACAGCGCTATTCTGTACCTGCAAGGGGGCCGGTCACAGTAAAATGACCGACCCCTTTTTGTCTGCTATCTAGCGACGCAGTTTGCCCAGGCGTGTACCAGCCTGGGCGAGCAGATCATCGGTTTTGCAGAAGGCGAAACGGACATAGCCTTGAATAAGATGCTGATGCTCCGGCACGTAAAAGGACTCCGGCGGGATGCAGGCCACACCAACCTCGCGGATTAGATAGCGGGTGAAGTCCATTGGACTACCCTGAAAGATAGAGGTATAGTCGGCCAGCACGAAGTAGGTACCCTGAGGCATGGTATAGCGTAGTCCGGCGGCATCCAGCGCGCCGAGCATCAGGCGGCGCTTCCGGGCATACATGTCACGCAAATCCGCGTAGTAACTATCCGGCAGAGCAAGCGCCTGCGCAATGGCCTCTTGCGTGGGATGGTTGACGGCAAAGGTGATGAACTGGTGAGCGCGTCCTACACCCTCAATCAGTTTCGCGGAACCATAGGCCCAGCCGACTTTCCAGCCGGTGACGCTGAATATTTTACCGGCGCTGCCAATTGTAACGGTGCGCTCGAACATGCCGGGTAAGGTAGCAATAGGGATATGGCGAGCATCATCGAATAACAGATGCTCATACACCTCGTCGGCAATGACAAGTACATCATGTTCGATGCATAACTCTGCTATTAGCGAAAGCTCCTGCCGAGAAAAAACATGCCCGCTGGGATTATGAGGCGTGTTGAGGATCAGCGCGCGCGTTCTGGGTGTAAAGGCGGCGCGCAGTTCATCAGGGTCAAGCTGCCAGTTGGGAGCATGGAGCGGAATACACACTGGCACAGCATGCGCCATGATAACGTTGGGCTGGTACGAGTCATAGAACGGCTCGATAAGAATCACCTCGTCACCTGGATCAACCAGACCAAGCACAGCAGCAAAGATCGCTTCGGTAGCGCCTGCCGTGATAACAACACCGTTTGCAGGATCAATGTCCAGGTTATAAAAGCGGGCAGCATGGTTGGCAACTGCCGTGCGCAACGAGGTCGTACCTGGCCCCGGCGCATATTGCTGATACTTTCCACTTTGCACGGCCTCTACGAGCGCCGTCACCACCGGCTCCGGCGCTGCAAAATCCGGTCTGCCCTGCCCCAGATTGACCGCGTTATAGTGTTGGGCAAGCGTGTTGATCTCTGTAAAAATAGTAGTGCCAAAAGTATCGACACGTCTGGCAAATGTCGCCATAGAGATGGTTCCCCTTCTGATAACATGTTGGTGGTTTCAGTATAGCACACGCTCCTTGTGGGGACTGGAGAGGCAAGCAACTACCTTACCGGCAGTTGCCGCTACTTATACATTGAAAACAAATTCTAAGCTACTTTCACAAAGCACTCAGAGATCCATCTGTCTATAATTTTCCATGCTCCTCCTCACTCTGAGATGAATGAAGTGAGTGAGGAAGCGAACTTTCCATCATCTTGCGATATAACTCAAAGGATTCCGTCCAGGCTTTCAGATAGGGTTCGCTGGCGGCTATCATCTTCTGTTGCAGTTCCAGAGACTCAGCCAGAGCTTTGATCAGGGGCTGGATAGTCTCGACCATATTCTTGAATTGCTCCAGCGCCTCCACACTCGTTTTGAGATACACCTGACTCATCTCTAAAGCTTTTTGGAACCGTTCCAGAGCCTCTACGCTCGTTTTAAGGTAGCTTTCACTCCTGGTCATCAATCTATCGTAAGGCTCCAGCGTCTCCTTCCAGATATTCTGAACGTTCTGAAAAGGGGAAGCTGCCATCATAAGCTTCTGCCATTGTTCCAAAGACTCCGCCCATAATGGTTGCCGCATGTTCTCTTCTGCCATA
>DAOTVZ010000258.1:0-1965 GCA_034436045.1 Ktedonobacteraceae bacterium
GCTTCCTGCGCGTCATGCGTAACCAGCACCATTGGCACACGCACACGCTCGTAAAAGGCCCGTAGCTCCTCACGTAGCGTCTCTCGCACGGCGGCATCGAGCGCGCTCAATGGTTCATCGAGTAGCAAGAGGTGTGGTTCGGTTGCCAGCGCGCGGGCCAGTGCCACACGCTGCTGTTGACCACCGGAGAGCTGGGCCGGACGCAGGTGTTCCAGCCCGTCCAGGTGTACCAGATTGATCAGTTCGGCGACGCGCTGCCGTGCCTGCTGACCGCGTAATTTCAACCCGAAGGCGATGTTCTGCGCGACGTTCAGGTGGGGGAAGAGGGCATAGCTTTGTGGTACGTAGCCGACACGCCGCTGCTGAGGCGGTAGAAAAAAACGTTTCTCGCTATCATGCCAGAGTCTGTGGCCGAGCGCGATATGGGCGCTATCAAGCTGGCAGAGACCTGCTAGCGCCTGCAAGGTAAGACTTTTGCCAGAACCAGATGGCCCAAAGAGGACAGTCAGCCCCGGTGGCACCGTGAAGTCGATGTTCAGCGTGAAGCCAGGGAAGTGCCGCACGGCTCTAATGGTGAGCATCTCTGTCGTCTCAGAGGGCGCTATGGCATGCGATGGATTCATAGTATCCGATTCTTCTTGTTCCAAAACATTTTTTGTTCGACTATGTATCATAGCACCTGCTTTCCTATACGGTGCTGAATGAGCAGAATAAGGCCGATCACGCCCACACTGACAACCAGTGACATCAGTGCCAATGGTAGAGCGCCGACAACGCCTATTCCTGTCAATTGCACGTAAATATATACGGGCAAGGTGTAGGGGTGGTAAGCCATGACGACCGTCGCGCCAAATTCCCCCAGAGCGCGCAGCCAACCCAGAATCAACCCGGCGATGATGCCGCCACGTGCCAGGGGCAGGCTGACGCGCCAGAAAAGGCCCCAGCGTCCCTCTCCCAGTGTTGCTGCTACCTGTTCTAAACGAGGGTCAATTGTCTCGAAAGCCGAGCGGGCGGCGACGATGACGAAGGGAGCAGCGACGAAAATCTGTGCCAGGATGATGCCTGTGAGCGTATCATCGAGTTCCAGCCCTATAGCTGTCAATGGCCCGCCGATAGGGCCATAAGGGCCATAGAGTACGAGTAAGACGATGCCGCTGACGACGGGCGGAAAAACGATGGGAAGGTAGATCGCCAGGTTGAGTAGTTCTTTGCCGGGAAACGAGTAACGTGCCAGCACATAAGCCAGTGGTATCCCAAAGAGGCCAATCAGGACGGTGGCGATACTTGCGCTCATCAGCGATGTTTCCAGTGCTTGCCAGGCTTCAGGGTCGCTGAGTGCGCTACTCAGGGAGGACCAGGGTAAGTCCCACAGAAAATAGAGCAGAGGCACGATAATATACAATGCTATACACGCACCTAAAAGTGTCAAAACGATGCCTGCGTTACCTGCGCTCCGGCGCGGCACTGTGACACGTGAAAGAATGTTTGTGTTGAGCATAGTTGATCTTACCTCACAGGCTGAGTGAATGCAAGTAAGCAGGGTATTCGCAAGGGCAATGCCCCTACAATGATGCGATGGATGATATAACCGTTATCATCGTGAGGCATGCCTTGCTGTCGTCCTCTATGGTTGCTGTATATTCTGTTTGTTTCCTAGCTTTGCACATACTGTTGTAATGCCGGTGGGACGGCGCTGGCATCGCCAAAGACCTTGAAGGGGGTCGAGAGAATACCGGCGTTTTGCAGGATGGTCTGTCCAGGCGTTGTGAGCAGAAACGTGACAAAAGCAATCGCGCCGGCCCGATTCTTTGATGTGCTGGGAATGGTGATGGTGTAAATGATCGGTGCGCCTTTTGAGACAGCGTTGGTTTTAGGATTCGTCCAGCTCACGGTTGCGTAGCTTGCGGCCATTGATGGATCACCTAGATTAACCTGTGGCGGCAAGGAAATATAGGGGATATTGGC
>DAOTVZ010000259.1:0-5459 GCA_034436045.1 Ktedonobacteraceae bacterium
TTTACGACTCGAAGAATTTTGTCATCAATTGATCGTCGCTGAAGCCACAGGCATTTTGCAGGCAGCCCAGGCCCCACAGCTTCTCGATGGTGGCCAGCAGGCTGTAGTGGTTGTAAGGCGTGGTGTAGTCAACAACGCGGTCATTGCTCTTCGAGGTAATGGCGATGAAAGGCGCATCGGAGCCACCCAGGGTCACGCCATACATGCCGGTCGGACTGTGACAGCAGCCATTGTACGATGAGAAATCATCTTCGTCCCAGGTGATGACGATGGCCGAACGCTGCGACCAGGCACTCGAATGCATAATCTCCGTGACGGTGGAGCGAAGGAAGCTATCACCAGCCTGAATCAGCGCGTGGCTCACGCCAGCCGGTGGATAGGCACAGTTCGGCTCACCCACCGCAGCCGCTCCAGCAGTAGACATACCATGCATATCATGGCAAGTGTCAGGGCTGATCCAGACATAGTTCGGCACATTGCCGGAACTGAGGTCGGTGGCAAGCTGGGTGAACGGGACGATCTTCTGCATACGCGCGGGATTGTTGCGAATATCAGAGAAGTACTCGAAGGGGTTGTGCTTCTGCACGTAGAGCGCCTCCGGCTTACCGTTGATAATAGGATAGTCCGCCCCGGTATAACCCGCATACGGCATCGATTGCATGTAGGCTTTCCAGGTCAGGCCATGCGCCTCAAGCTGATCGACGATGTTCTGAGCGCTGAACATGTGCGGCGTGTTCGATGAGGTTGCAATCTCCTGGGGAGTCAGCAACTCCAGACCGTTGGTATAGCTAGCGGTTGGGCCAAATTCTTGTGGCGCACAGGTAACATTGGCCCCTGCCGGACAGTCATCCCAGACATAGAAGTTCCCGGAAATGGATGCCAGGTAGTTGGGCGAACTAGGATGCGTCACCCCGTAGTAGTCCAAAGAAATCGAATAGTGGGTCGCTAACCAGTTGATGTAGGGAGCATCAGCAGTATTGCCGATGATATCTCTCACACCCTGGTTCTCCATCATAATAATAAAAATATGCTGATACTTGCCGCTCTGCCAACCGGCAGCTTGTCTGGCTTGTGTAGAGGCGCTGATCGGAGCGCTTCCAATCAAGATCACAGCGCAGAACATAAAGAGAGCCATTGTCGCTCGTAGTACGGAACGCATAAAAACCTCCCCCTTAATCAGTAGTAGAAGAACGTAGAGCAATATACATTGCTTAAGCTTAATTATATCGCCTACATCTCAATATACAAGTGTCCTGTTATGACTACATTAAGAGATTGCAAAATTTTATGAAACGTGATGAGAAGCAAGGTGACTGCCAGGGCCATCCGTATCCCCGACGGGCACAGCGCGCATGACAGCTATGGCAAGGGCAACTCGCGTGGCCGTCATGGGAGTTGTAAAACCATACAGAATTTGATACATTACAGCGTGATACCTGACATTTACACTCGTTCATAGCGACTGCTAGCAGATCAGCCCGATACCTACCAGACCTGACACCTGCCAGGGACGTGGTATGGGAAACCGCGTGGTCACTCCATATAGGATGCCCTTTGTCGGTATCAGGACTCATGCGCATCAGGCTGGTCTGCCTACCCTGTCTATGTTGCAAAGGAGGTTTTGTTGTGACGGTAGACACCGAAAAAGAAACGCTAGGTTTTCAAGCAGAGGTCAACCAACTGCTTGATATCATGATCCATTCGCTATATAGCAACAAAGAAATTTTTCTGCGTGAGCTGATCTCCAACGCATCAGATGCAATTGACCGTCTACGCTTCGCCATGCTCTCCGATGAGCGCCTGGGCGAGAATGATACCGACTTCAAAATTTTTGTCAGTTATGACAAGACTGCGCGCACCATCACCGTGACCGATAACGGTATTGGTATGAGCCGCAGCGAGGTTATCGAGAATATTGGCACTATTGCCAAATCGGGTACGCGCGAGTTCTTGCAATCCTTGACCGGCGATCAGCAGAAGGACGCCAACCTGATCGGCCAGTTCGGCGTGGGTTTCTACTCTTCGTTTGTCGTCGCAGATAAAGTAACGCTTGTTTCGCGCAAAGCCGGCCTTGCGCCAGAACATGGCGTGCGCTGGGAATCCGACGGACGCGGCACATACACGCTGGAAAACGTTGAAAAGGCCACGCGCGGTACTGAGATCACACTGCACCTGCGCCCCGACGAGGATGATCTGCTGGATGGCTACCGCCTGCGCACCATCATTCGCAAATACTCGGATCATATCTCCGTCCCCATCATGATGCGCGTGGAAACGAGCGGCGAGAAAGCGGCAGAGAAAGAGGAGTTCGAGCGCGTCAATAAGGCATCAGCTCTCTGGACACGCTCTAAGAGTGAGATTACCCCGGAAGAGTACAACGAATTTTATAAACATATCGCGCACGACTTTGAAGACCCGCTCACCTATACCCATAGCCGCATGGAAGGGGCCTACGAGTATACCCTGCTGCTCTACGTCCCAGCACGCGCGCCCTTTGACTTATGGAACCGCGAACGCCGCTACGGCGTGAAGCTCTATGTCAAGCGCGTCTTCATCATGGACGATGCCGAGCAGCTCATGCCAGCTTATCTGCGCTTCATTCGCGGCGTCATCGACTCCAACGACCTCCCACTCAACATCTCGCGCGAAATCTTGCAGCATAACCGGCTCATCGAAACCATGAAGTCTAACGCCACCAAGAAGGTACTGTCCATGCTCTCCGACCTGGCAAGCAAGGAGCCGGAGAAATATCAGACCTTCTGGGACACCTTCGGGCGCGTGCTGAAAGAGGGTCTGGCCGAGGACCATGCCAACCGCGAGACGATTGCCAAACTATTGCGCTTCGCCTCAACCGCTAGCGAGAGCGAGAAACAGACCGTCTCCCTGGACGACTACATCGGGCGCATGAAAGAGGGACAGGAAAAAATCTACTACATCATTGCCGAAAGTCATGCCGCCGCAAAAGGTAGCCCCCTCCTGGAAATCTTCAAGAAGAAGGGCATTGAGGTGCTGTTGCTCTCCGACCCGGTCGATTACCTGATCGACATGGAACTGCATGAATATCAGGGCAAGCAGCTTCAATCCGTTGCCAAAGGTGAAGTGGATCTGGGCAAGTTAGAGGATGCAGAAGAGAAAGCCGAACAGCAGAAGAATGCCAGTGAAGCCCAGGACCTGGTTAAGCGACTCAAGCAGGTTCTCGGAGAACAGGTCAAGGACGTGCGCATCACGACGCGCTTGACCAATTCACCCGCCTGTCTGGTAGCCGATGAATATGATCTCGATCCCACATTCCAGCGTCTGCTTAAAGCGACTGGCCAGACTTTGCCACCCATGAAACGGATACTGGAGATCAACCCGGCCCATCCACTGATACTCAAGCTTAAGCAGCAGACGGATGAGCAGCGTTTCGCCGACTGGGCCTATGTCCTCTATGACCAGTCCATCTTGAGCCTGGGCGAGCAGCTAGAAAACCCGACGCAATTTGTCAACCGCCTGAATGACCTGCTAGCACAACTGTAATTCGTATGGACGCGATAAATCGCGTCCATACGTTTATACCGCTATTCTTCACTCCGTATAAAGATTTTATTAAGATTTTTAAACTCGCTGTTTTTGGCCCCAAAAAAGTTGAGGATTTGCCATTTATCATATATCTTCTTGCTTGTGGGTTATGTGGGTAATCCGAACACACAGGCGAGACAGATTGGCACTGTCTTTCAGCAATTCCGCTTCCGGTGCTTTGGTGTGACCCGTATCGCCGCGCAAGGCCGCAAGGTGAACGGCTTTGCCCGACGACGCGGGTCACATCAACCCACACGTTTTCCTCATGCCACGATATCTCGGCCTCAACTCTTCCTTTCCTAGAAACTTGACAGCAGTATTTTTTGTCCCCTACAATCAAGACACACAGACCGATCTGTTCGTGAGAAAGGCACGGCAGTGCAAGATATACCTCACACCCCATATCCTACCGATACCATCGGTTCTTATCGTCTCTTACACCTGCTTGGTCAGGGGGCGACTACGCAGGTCTATCTTGCTGAGCATCAGGAGCTACGCACGCCGGTAGCTGTCAAGCTCCAACAGGGCTACTGGGCAGAGAGCGACGTGCAAAAATTTTTGGCCAGAGCATCAGTCATGGCTAACCTGCAACATTCCCATATCGTGCGCGTCTACGATTTCGGTGTTGAGCAACACACAGCTTATATGGCGATGGAATATGCTCCCTACGGTACGCTACGCCAGCGCCATCCAAAGGGTGTGCGTGTCCCGCTGCCCCTGGTTGTAATGTATGTGCAGCAGGTCGCCAAAGCGCTGCATTATGTGCATCAACATAACCTGATTCACCGCGACATTAAGCCACAAAACATGCTGCTAGGTACCAATGAGCGGGTGCTGCTTAACGACTTCGGCATTGCCGTCGTCTCCCAAAGCACGGTGCCTGAGCAATCGGCTTTTTACGACTTTGAGGGCACCATCCTCTACACCGCACCGGAACAACTGGTTGGTCTGCCCCGTCGTGCGAGTGATCAGTACTCGCTCGGCATCGTGGTCTACGAATGGCTCACCGGCACATGGCCCTTTACCGGCAGCTTTGACGAAGTGGCGCAACAGCACTTTTTTGAGCCAGCACCGCCTCTACGCACCCATGACGATACTATTTCGACCGCCGTCGAGCGTGTTGTGTTGAAAGCTCTTGCAAAAGCACCGGAAGACCGTTATCCCTCTATTCTCGACTTCGCAACCGCTCTCTCCGTCGCCTGCCAGGAATCTGGCCCGCGCCTGACTGCTTTCCATAGAGCAACACAAGCTCATCATACCCCCTCTTCATTACCGACCACGAAACGGCAATTTAAATCGCCACTTCCTTTCGCCGAATCTTGACATCCTCCACCATTCACTACCATACTTTTAAACATAGTGGGAAACGCCGAAACATGTTTGTCTCCGCAATACGTGTGGCGGCAACGTCATCTGCATAGATCACTGTTAACGACCGAAACCTGTAATCTCTGGTTCCGCTCCGTAGGGGCGTGATTCATCACGCCCTTTGCGCTGTGCGCCTTTCGCTATGTGCGCCTTTCGCTATGATCGGCGGGCAACAAGGGCGTGATGAATCACGCCCCTACGGAGCCCAATGTTAAAGGTATCGATGGGCAACAAGGGCGTGATGAATCATGCCCCTACGGAGCCCAATGTTAAAGGTATCGGCGGGTAACAAGGCCGTGATGAATCACGCCCCTACGGAGCCCAATGTTAAAGGTATCGACCGGCAAACAGGGCGTGATTCATCACGCCCCTACGGAGCGGAATGTTAAAGGTATCGATGGGCAACAAGGGCGTGATGAATCACGCCCCTACGGAACCAAATGATAAAGGTATCGATGGGCAAACAGGCCGTGATGAATCACGCCCCTACGGAACCAAATGATAAAGGTATCGATGGGCAACAAGGGCGT
>DAOTVZ010000260.1:0-26611 GCA_034436045.1 Ktedonobacteraceae bacterium
GTGAGGTACATGATGACTCGGCCCTGCCACAACACGTCTTGCCTATGACCTACACCAAACGCGAACTGGACGGCTCCTATCGCTACGACGTGCGCCTCGTGCCTGAATTTACCGGCAGCCTGGCCTACAACGTGCGCGCCGTGCCATTCCACCCGGCTCTGGAAGAAAAGTATGAGATGGAACTGATTCGCTGGGCGTAAAGGGCTTGTCAATGCAGAGCGCAAATGAGGCATAGCATCCACAGGGGATATATACCTCATTTGCGCTCTGCATCTGCACAATAAAGTCTACGAGACATAACTTTAGCACTTTTCATACTATTTAATAGCTTCATTCCTAAGATTACCAGTATAGCGGATCATCACGTTAGTTCTGCCTGTTTTCCTTATAGCGTCTCAGACTGCGTTGGGTACGACGCAGGACGACAGATATCGAAAAGATTGCAAGAGGTATGTAAACGATTAGATAGGGAAGATAATCAGGAATAGAATGATATATCAGAAAAGATGCAGCAGCAACAGCTATGATCAGACATACGATGTGGAAGATCAAATCAGACAAGGGATCAAACCCACCAAAGTGAAAAGTCAGCCTAATCTCTTTTTTTCTAAACCAGGGAGATTTACCAGTCATCAAGTTACACCTTTGCTATCTTTCACTCACTAACCATAACCCCAAAAAGGAACTAATGCCCAAAGTATATCACAAACGCGACAAAGGCGTAGATCAGGGTAGCAGAGATGAGGCACCTGTCTCTGAATACCTAACCTTGCCGGCCGCCTCGTTACGCTCTGCCAAAGAGCGAAGATAGTTACCATCGAAATGAGGTCTTTACACACTCTGAGGATTCATTAGTGAATAATAACGTTTCGAGTCAGTCAGTACGAGGTGGGACAAGCGATGGGATACCGGCAAGATGGAGGAAGAGCCTGATAAAGACAGGATTTGTCATGCGAGTTTCCTGATCAAAATTGAGAAACTGGCATCCTGTGGCTTGCAATGTCATCTCTTTGACAATCGTTGTTCCCCGCAAGAAGGCCAGATGATAGACGAGTGCATCTTGCATCGGACAATTCACTTTTGCCGAGGGAACAGGCAATGTGTAGGCCATGCGATAGAGTTGTTGTAGCGCAGAAGCATCATGCGAAACACGATCAAAGGGTGGGAAACCGTTGATCGCAGGACGTGTGATATGCAGCGTCGTAGGCAATGGCCCCTGCACAGCATTACTAGTACAGCTTACCAGAGCTAACATGATAAAGACACATACAGCTACCAGCCTCCGTTTCATCGTAGTCTCCTCTCTATCAAACTAAACAACGAGGATAGACCGCCATGTATCTGACTAAATAAAAGTAATGAAAAACCGGTCCTTCTGCTCGGCGTTGCTACGTCTCAGAAAAGCAGATTGAAAAAACAAAATCATCTTGCTTGATGATACAAATAGGACAATGGAAATGTTCCCTTATGAGGTAATGCTTATGGGTTCGTGGCAACCAGCATTACCTCATACATCTGTTCGACTTAACCGCAAGATATCATTGCAGAAGACATACCTCCTCCCCTAATTTAATAGGGAGCTTTCCAATATATAGGATAACTATATCCTCCACTAATAGAACCAACGGTTGCTAAAACTGTTCCCGTAGAAGTCCCATCACTGGTCATATAATAGTAGTCATGAGGCCAGGAACCAATTCCCAGCTACAAGGAATTGGTTCCAATAGTACAGTTGTTTAATTCTTCAGTACCAAAATCACCAAGCGCATCATATCCCCCTCCGGCTTGTGTCGGGCGTTCGCCAATGCACTCACCGGTAGCACTATCAGAGAAATATTGGCTATTATAGGTCGTATAGCTATTATACGACCTATAATATTCATTTTCTATTTATAGACATCATTACTATAGTTTGATGATACATAAACATATATATGATCTCCTATGTTTAACCTCGCTAGAGGTAAATTCTATTCAGCGTTATAGGGATAAACCTCCCACCACGATTCGTTGTATTGAATACTACAACATGTTGTTGAAATGTCAACTCCAGCCTGGACAAGAACCTGGGGGCTGGTAAAATCTCCGTCTCCACCTACTCCTGCCCAAAAGGAAACATCAGAATATAAATTAGTAATTTTTGGCACATAGAAGTCAACAGAGGCAATCCGATACGTCCCTCTATTTCCATAGTCAACATTTCCTGCCCAGTTTTGTGAATAAAGTAGAGATGCCGATGAACGTGAGCCTGGCCTCAGTTGATGCGTTCTATGACTAGAGGCTGGTGATGTATCACAGACATGTTGCTTTATATGAGCAAAGAGATTAGACCAATATTGAGGGTTTTGATCAATTAAAGCATGGAGAGGCAGACCATATAAGCTTAATTGGCTATCGGTTAAAGCCATTAAATTAATGTTCTGAGGCGGCTGGGAACATATCTGCTTTAATAAATGGGTAGAATGACTTAACCGTACAGTATCTGCAGATGATGTCGCAGCGTGAACAGATAACGGGGGGATAAGAAGATTTTGTAAAAATAACAAACCACAAATAGCTAGAAGACGTGGTAGAAAGTATCCAACCTGATGATAGCTTTGCTCAGAGATAACGTGCCTTTGTTTTTTTCATGATGACATCCTTTCCTTCTGTGATATTTACAAAGAGCATCAGCATACTCAGTGATAGGAATATATTATTACGCATGGAACACCCTCCTGGAAAAGGTTGTAGACATCCAACTTGAATGTCATGGATAGTCAGAAATACTTGTCCTTATAACTACTAGAATAACGCACTACAAGATGGATAACTTTATATTCCTTCAAATCTTACATCTACAAGAGATATTACCTCATTTTCTATACCAAGTTGATATAAACTTCGCCCTCTTTTCAGGGCAAAATTGCTCTCGTTTGAGGGCAAAATTGCCCTCCTCACGAAGTCACTCACCGCTCACCTCTGCTCCGCCTGGATCGTTGAGGGAGAGTCACTAACGCATAGCCACTTTGCTCAACCGGTAGCACGGTCAACCCTACCTGACGAAGTTTGTCACGCAGCCTCTTGATGAGTTTATCCAGCGTCGTATGTCCCACCAGCATAGCACTTTTTCCATACACCGCAGCCAGCACGTCCTCTTCTAGCACTCCCTGACACAAACCTGATAATAGCAACAACTTGAAGGCGGGGTATTGCATCTCTGAAAACGTCAGTCAAACTGATCAATCTACTTTACCAACGTTTGGAACTTGGACGAGTAAAACCTGCGATATGCCGTCCCAGCCATCTGAGGAAAGCTGCAGGTACCCCTACTTGCTCGGTATTGAAATCAGGCGAGATCGAGGGTGGTACTGTTTTCATATGGGAACGCTCTCCAGGTTTATGTAGATGTTTGACCTGTTTATGACCGAGCAGCCAACGATCTTTTTTAGGCATTATGCTCTCCTTTGCCAAACGCCTGTTGGCCGATGACTGGCATTTACTATCTACAGCATCCTATAAACAACATATCCATCAACAACTGTCTTTTGATACCTTTGCGTTCCCTGCCTCATCTGTCGATCTAACTCCTGCGCCTGTGCAGAGCCAACCAGGAACACATATGTCACCGGTCGAGCCTGCTGTACCTCAGCGATATAGGGTGGGTAGCGATTCTGGCCCAGGCGCAGATTGTTACCAAGCACTGCACAGATAATGCGCTCGTCGCTTAAAAAAGCGATATTATCGCAGGTCCAGTAATCGGTATAAATGCGTGTGGCATGCATAGCCAGTAAATCGCTGATCAGATGCTGTTGCTGTTGATAGGATTGCTCATTTTCTGCCATCTGCTGAAAACTGATCACGGTGCCAAGCACAAAGGTCGCGGCTATGATGCCGAGTATTCCCACACTCAATACCGAGGTCATGTTTAAGCGAAATAGACGGCCTGACGATAGAAGAGTTTGCCACAGTGGCCACAGCACTGCTGGCAGGACAGCTTCCAGCCCCACCAGGTAGCGCGCGGATGTCAGGGGAACTAATGCCGGTGCCGAGCTTATGGCAAAAGCGCAAATTGTCAACAGACCACTTCCTAACAGCATCAAGCGAGCCGACTCACAGCGTTGCTCGTCAGGGGCTTCGGAGGCGTCTTTGCGCCAGAACCAGAGATAGCGTAGAGGGAAACTCCGCAAAGCTGACCAGAGTGCAGTTGCCAGCAACACCAGAAAAACTACGCTCCATAGGCCCTGTGGAATAAAGCAGGCAGAGATTTCTGTGCGCCATACACCAGGAGTCGAATTTAAAGAGCATACAGGCGAGTACCCCGTCGCCATTGGCACACTGACCAGCACTGTGCCACGCAACTGATCCCAGACGGTATAAGGCAAGACAGCGCCTGAGCCACCTGATTGATAGCTTTTTAGAAAGGTGTGGATGACGTTGTGGGCCGGGTTCTGTATGTTCGCAATGACTAATGGCATCGCTCCCAGCAGTAATCCGCACAGCCAGCACAAGACAACCAGCCAGCGCCACTCGCGCCAGCAGTAAATAAAGAGGAAGAGCAGCGCCATCCCGACAAAAGGTAAGACGAGTGTGTGACTCCAGATGCCCAGTCCCATTGCGAGACCCAGGCAAGCATAGCGCCACATACGCCCTCTTCTGCCAGTTTCCTGCCCGCTCCGGTAGGTGAGTATCAGCGATGTTGCCAGCAGCAGCGTCAGTGAGCCAAAAAGCAGCGTTTCCAGGGCACCGCCAACGGCGCGCAACTGGCGCGAGAACAGTTCCGGCGATCCCAGGCACAGCAGCGCGCTTGCAATCAGTGCATAACGCCGGTTATACAGCAGACTGAGGAGTCGATAGAGGACAGATTGAAAAAGCGCGAAGAGCAGGATCATACCGAGGCGTAAGGCGAAGAGCGATGGCCCGACGACGAGGAAAATCAGCGCGCCAAGATAGGCTTCTAACGCGCCCATATAGTTTTGTCCGTAGAAAAAGATTGGATGCGCTCCCCTATAGGCGATGTGTAGCGCCATCAGTCCCATTGTTCCCTCGTCACTATTGGTCGAGGGAAAATTCTGGCTGATGAAGACCAGACGTATGATGGCGGAGATAAGCACGACGCAGCTCATGCCCAGACCATAGGGGCTTACTTTGAGATACTTCATCAACACGGCCTTCAACTAATACTCTCTTTTATATATTCGCACGTTTTCAACATTAGTTCAGAAAGCAACAAAGCTTCGCGCTTAAAACCCTCTATTGCCTCTGCTGCTTGCTGCTGATCCAGACCCGAAAGGCGCATCTCTTTGATTGCAAGAAAGCGATTGCCCAGGCGCATATCTCGCACTTTATATACCACACCCATGCCGCCCTGTCCCAGCCGCTCTACTATCTGATAGCGCTGCGCCAGTATTTGCTCAGATTGAGCGTTTGTATTGCCCGTACTCGACAACAATTCTCCACAGGCAAAACAGCGCGTGGCTCCCGCCGCATTCAGCGCCCCACAGATGGCGCAAAATAATGAAGAGGATACCATCTCATACAACTTCTTTCGCATCAATATCGACCTGTTCATAGCTGAAATCAGGCTCTCTATCAGTAGAACGAAGGATTGGGCATAGTAACAATTACAAACAAAGGAACAGGGTGATGCCTTGCGCTCACCCCGCTTTCGGCATATAATCTCCACAGCAACAGCACAACGACGACTGAAACGCATTGGAGATTGATGCATGTTTGATCGGCTCTTTCAGCCTCTCACCCTCGGTCCGCGCGAGATACGCAACCGCATTATCTTTGGTAGTCATATCACCAACCTGGCCCGCCACAATCGCCTGAGTACGCAGCACGCCGATTACTACGTGGCACGCGCGCGGGGCGGTGCGGGCATGATCGTGCTGGAAGAGCATGTCGTCCATCCCTCAGACCTGCCCTACGAAAGCGCGCTGCTCGGCTTCCTGCCTGATACACAACAGGCTATCGCGGCAGTTGTGCAACGTATCCACGCGGAAGGCGCGCTGACAGTTGTGCAACTCAATCACAACGGACAGCAGTCGGTCAGCGACTATCATCAGCACGAGCTATGGGCACCATCGCCTGTACCAAATGTGTCTTCGCGCGAGGTACCGAAAGCGATGGAACCGGCTGATATAGATGCTGTGATTGCAGGTTTCGCTCAAGTAGCACGCACGGCAGTCCAGGCAGGGGCCGATGGCGTCGAGTTGCAATGCTCGGATCGCTCGCTGCTGCGGCAATTTCTCTCGCCGCTCACCAACCAGCGCACGGATAGTTACGGCGGCACGTTAGAAAATCGTCTGCGTTTCCTGCAAGAAACGCTGGAAGCAGTTGATGTTGCTATTGGCCCGCAACACATCCTGGGTCTGCGTTTCTGCGCCGACGAGCTGGCCCCCTGGGCTGGCCTGACACCGGAGCAGAGCCTTGAGATCGCGCGTCTGCTGATCGCCACGCGCCGTATCGACTATATGACCATCACGATGGGCAGCATTTTTAGCACTCATATGTTTCCTATGCACGCTTCCATGCACGTGCCCCCCGCCTACGCTGCGCATCTCTCAGCACAGATGAAAGCCGCGCTTCCTATCCCTGTCTTTACCGCCGGACGCATCATGAATGCGGCGCAGGCCGAGCGTGTGCTGGCTGAAGGGCAGGCCGATGGCGTCGAGATGATTCGCGCGCTGATCGCCGACCCCAATCTGCCGCGTCTTTCGCAGGCCGGGCAGGCCGAACGTGTGCGCCCCTGTATTGCCTGCAACCAGGGTTGCCAGGTGTATTCAGTGGTGAATGCGCAAATAGCCTGCAACGTCAATCCCGATGTGTTACACACCGAAGACATCGCAGCACACCCTCACAAGAGTAACACAGCGACGAGAGCGACAGTAGTGATTGTTGGTGGTGGACCCGCCGGTTTAGAGGCGGCCCGTGCTGCGGCACTACGCGGTCGGCATGTCATTCTCTATGAACGAGAAGAGACGCCTGGGGGCACAGTCGCGCTGGCGGCAAAGGGGCCGGGACGCGGCGAACTACGCCTCATCACCGACTATCTCGAACAGGAGATCAGGCAACTGGATGTTGAGATACACACGGGTGTCGAGGTCACGGCGGCGATGCTGTTAGCACAACATCCGCAAAGCGTCATTATTGCTACAGGCGCGCGCACCGGTAGCGGTCTGCTGTCCATCCCCGGTCACACTCTCCCACATGTCACCGACGTGCGGCGCATCCTGCGCGGCGAGATGCCCGCCGGACAGCGCATCGTGATTGTGGACGAGAGCGACTCGCACGGCGTCATGTCCGTGCTGGAATTGCTGGCTACCGCCGGAAAACACGTTGAGGTGGTCACGGAAGACTGGTACGTGGGTCATGATCTCGGCAGTACCCAGGATATCGTGCCTTTCCTGCAACGGGTGATGAGCCACGACGTTGTGTTCATTCCACACAGCACGGTAGTCCGCATCGAGCCGGAACAGGTCATTATTGTAGATCGCTTCGCCGAGGGTGAACGCGCTATTCCGGTTGATCATGTAGTATTGGGAACCTATGAACAACCTGAGCAGGAACTTTATCTCACGCTCAAACAGCATCTACCACGTGTCCTGCGCGTTGGCGACTGCGTAACCCCGCGCCGTATCGAACAGGCCATCATGGAGGGCCGTCACGCAGGAGAACAATGCTAGTACACCATTGGGAAAGCAACAAATCAACGGGTATCGGTCGGCAAGGTACCCACGAGGGGGACGCCTTGCTTTAGGAGCAGATCATGGCTGGTCAATATCAGTATCTCTTTACACCCATGCGCATCGGACAAACTATTGTACCCAACCGCATCGTCTTTGCCGCGCACCTGACGAATCTTTCCGAGGATAATCTGCCGGGACCGCGCCTGACTGCGTATTACGCGGAACGGGCGAAGGGCGGCAGCGGCCTGATTATTACAGAGGAACAATCGGTGCATCCAAGCGATTGGGCCTATCAAAAGCTCATACATGGCTTTGACCCGCGCGTGATTCCTGGCTATCGGCGCATGACGCGCGCTGTCCACGAATATGGTACGCGCATCTTTGCCCAGATCAATCATAACGGTATGCAGGCCAGTAGTATCTACTCGCGCCGTCCCGTCATCGGCCCCTCGCCGTTACCCGACCCGATTCACCGCGAGATGTGCAAAGAGGCCGAGCCGGAAGAGATCGCTGAAATCGTGCGTGGCTACGCACTGGTGGCCCGCCACGTGCGCGAGGGCGGCTTTGACGGGGCCGAACTGCAATCCTCACATAGCTCGCTGATACGTCAGTTCTTCTCGCCCTACTACAACCGGCGCACCGACGACTACGGCGGTTCATTGGAGAACCGTATGCGCTTCGCCCTTGAGGTCATCCAGGCCGTTCGCGCCGAGGTGGGGCGCGACTTCACGCTTGGCATCCGCCTCTGTGGCGATGAACTGATTCCGGCAGGACTGACGCTCGACGATGTGCGTGAGATCGCAGTACGCCTGGAAGCCACCGGTCAGCTAGACTTCATCAATACCAGTATCGGCGAGTTTCACAACCTCTACATGGTCGAAGGCTCAATGCATACACCGCCGGGCTATCAACTCTTCGTCTCGGCCAACATCCGCGAGGCCGTCAAGCTGCCCGTCTTCTGCACTGGACGCATCAAAGACCCTGTGCAGGCCGAACGCATCCTGCGCGAAGGGCTGGCGGACATGGTTGACGTGGTGCGCGGCCAGATTTGCGACCCACATTTTGCCCGCAAAGCGCGTGAAGGCCATACCGAGTCTATCCGCCTCTGCATCTCCTGTAATCAGTATTGCATCGGGCGCATGGGCCTCAACCTGAGCCTGGGCTGCATTCAGACACCCGCCACCGGCAATGAACAAAAATATCCACCCGTCACTGTCATACGCGCTCTCAGCAAGCCGCCACTGGTAATCGTGGTTGGCGGCGGCCCCGGCGGTATGCAGGCAGCAAAAGTGGCGGCACAACGCGGCTTCCGCGTCCGGCTCTACGAGAAGCAGCACGAGTTGGGCGGGCAGATCAATCTGATCGTGCGCGTGCCCAATCGGGTCGAGTTCGGCGACGCCGCCCGCAACCTGCAACGCGAACTTCACGAACTGGGCGTTGAGATTCGGACCGGCGTTGAGGTCACGGCAGAGATGGTTGAGCGCGAACAGCCTGCCGCCGTGATTCTCGCCATCGGTTCACTGCCGACGCTGCCACCGGTTCCCGGCGCAGACCTGCCGCACGTCGCTACGGTCTGGCAGGTGCTACAGGGCGAGAAGACGGCGCAACCTGGTGAGCGCGTGATGGTCTTCGACCAGGTCGGCTTCCACCAGGCCACAGGCACCGCCGAACTACTGGCTGAGAAGGGCTGTCAGGTAGAGGTGGTCACGCCACAGTTCTACGTCGGCGGCGACCTCGGCATCACGCTGGACATGGAGCTGTGGTATCGCCGTGCCCTCGCCAGAGGCATGGAGCTTACCCCCAACTACTTCTTAGCCGGACTTGGCCCCAATAGCGCCACCATTATCAACAATTATACCGGTCAGGCACGCCAGATTGAGAACCTGGCGCTGGCCGTGCTGGTCGTGCCACAGGTCGCCAACGAGACGCTTTATCATCAACTGCAAGGTAAAGTCAAACAACTCTACCGCGTCGGCGATTGCCTCACACCTCGCCGCGTCGAACATGCCATTCTGGATGGAGAGCGCGTAGCACGAGCACTAGAACCGTCACCGATAGCTGCACAAAAGCCCAAATATGTGACTTAATAAAATAATACATATCGAATGTTGGGACTAAAAATAGAATAAAGGGGAGCAATGCGATTAGAAAGACAACAGCTTGGCCAATATCGTTTCCTTCGGCCTCTCGTAGTTGGAGGGATGAGCGACACCTATCTCGCAGAAACAATGACTATACCATCGCGCAAGGTAGCCATTAAAATATTGTGTTTGACCCATCTTCTTCGTTCTCCAGAACCAGAGGTGGAACGGCGCTTCCTGGGTCAGATTGAGGCTATCTCCCAGCTTCAACACCCATTTATTGTGCCCATCCATGACTATGGTCAGGTAATGCTCCGCGATGAAAGCTATTTCTATATCACCATGCCTTTTTTCTCGGAAGGATCTCTTCGTGAGTGGTGGAAGAGGCAGTTGGACAGCAAAGCTGAACCGGTTCTCCCCCCAGGAAGTAGCGCACATGATACAACAGGCTGCTGACGCGCTCCAGTATGCACATGACCGACATATTATCCATCAGCATATTCAATTGTCTAATTTCCTTGTGCGTAGTCAGAAAGATAGTTCCCTTCTTCCCGACCTGCTCCTGACCGATTTTGTCACAACTGAATTTGGCAGGTTGTCGCCCTGGCCTGCGCCGTTCTCACTCTCACCCTATATCGCTCCTGAACAACTGCGGGGGAAAGCCGTTCCGGCAAGCGATCAATATGCGCTGGCAAGTATAGCCTATCAACTCCTCACAGGCCATTTTTGCGTTTCCCTCCATGTTAGAGAGTCTCCTTCACTTTCTATCCTCATGGTTCAACCCCCGCCGCCGAGCATATTTCAGCCACACTTATCGTCCGCTCTTGATGCGGTACTTCTGCGCGCCCTCAGCAAAAAGTCGGAGGAACGTTTTGCCTCGATCACCGGATTTTCACACGCTTTCCAGCAAGCCTGGCATATCTAGCGCCTTCCCCTATTTGCGTTATAGCAGACGGCGACCCCATTCCACTGCCAGGCGTTGCTACCTGAGAGACCCGTTATTTGAGAATACTGCGACTGCATCTGTCACTCCTTGCGAAAAATATATGTTGCTCATCGGCAGCCTGAATTGGTGAGTTCAAGAGCGTAACTTTTCTTCAGTTTTTCCGAATTGATAGCTGACGAAAAGAATAGCTTGACAGAGAAGAACATATGTTCGTATACTTGCTATGACAATACGAAGGAGAACGCCGATGGCATCGACAAAGCTGGCGCTTGACCCCGAAACATTGCGTCGTCACTGGCAAGCTCGCTGCGAGCAGGGCGATTTCAGCAGTGCCGTTCTCGGCCTGGGTACCCTGCACGTCTTTGGTCGCACGGACAAGACACCTATCTACTTTCCGCGCCTTGCCTCACTGGCTACCATCCATACATTATATCCCGATGAGCAATGGGCTATTCGCATCGCGCGCAATCTTATTCTGGCTGCGCGTTCCTCGCAGCGTCCCGTGCTGGCAACTCTGCCCCATCCGGCGGATGAGGAATATGTCGCACAACCCATCGAGGAATTTGACCCACAACTGGAAAGCATCTTTATTCTGGATGCCACCAGCGCAGTATAAATTTTTCTCTGAATCCAACCGGCGACCAGGAGAGCAAAAAGGAAGTTCTCCTGGTCGCCGACCGATTTCAACGATAAGGATGTTCTCTCTGCTAGACATCCTTTCTCAATGATACTTTGTTACCACACAGTTACGGTGTAACTTTGAGCATGCCGAGCGCGCCCTTACCCACATCAGCGAATGAGTGTGTCACGAACGGGTACAATCCGGCCTGTGGTATCGTGAGTTCTACTACTACACCACCGCCGGGGGGAACCGTGACAGTCTGATCGCCCACCATATGGTTCGCCGGGTTGCCGTCAATATAGGTATCGCTGAAGATGGCCCCGATAACGTGGAAGGCTGAGAACAGCGTTGGCCCCGCGTTCACGATAAAGATGCGAATGCGTTGCCCAGCTTTGGCAATCAGTGGACTGGTTTTGTACTGATTGACATAGCCATTAAAGACCACATAGTCAGGATTGCCAGCATTCAGCTTATTCGGGTCAACTGCGTATGACCCATCCGGGAGCCGGGTCGTATAGAATTCGCTTTGTACCAGCACAAACTCTTTAGCAGGCGTCCAGCCCTGAGCCGGGTCAACGATGATAGCTCCATACATACCATTAGCCATATGATAGATGACGGTCGGCGCGCCACAGTGATACATGAAGACACCAGGATAGTTGGCTTTCCAATCGAAGGAAAAGCTTTTGCCGGGTGCAACGTCCTGATAGTTCACGCTCCAGGGCGTCTGCGCCGCGTGGAAGTCAATAGAGTGCGGCATGGTACCATCATTAACCAGGGTGAAGTGAACAGTTTGCCCCTGACGCACGCGCAGCACCGGGCCGGGGACAGTGCCATTAAACGTCCAGGCATGGTAGGCCACTCCCGGCGCAATAGAGAGAAGCACCTCTTTGACGGTCAGCGTTATATTGACTACGTTGCCCTGGGGCGTCGCTGGCGCTTGCGCATCGTAGAGTTGATGCGCTGGCGGAACGATTTGCTTCACGGGCACACTAACAGCGGCTGTACTCTGCGTAGCGGGGCTGGCGGCTGGGGAGTTGAGCCTACTGGCAATGTCCACCATACCGACCAGGATGAGTGCCAGAATCAATATTGCGGCAAAGACCGAAACCGTTACAAACAGCAGATCCCCTTGTTTCCGGCGCGGCGCTGTATAGGGAACATGTGCCGGGGCAGACGTTCCCACACCATTTGCCATGCCGGTGGCGGCTCGCCCGTTCGTCTGAGCCGGGGAGACCTCTTCCGAACGCTGTTCGGACTCCCACAGTTGCTTGCTCATTAGCCTTCTCCTTCTCCTCTCCACTTGAGGATCAATTCAGGTTAATAATTATCTTTAAACACAACAGTACTGTATGCTCGCTCCCGACGAACGCGACTTTTGTCACATATATTTCTTTGTGAGGAGACTGTGACCTGCCAGTCTCTTGAGATTGACAATTTCGCCTCTCCGCCGTAGCATACAAACAGGCAATATGCTTCGGGCATCGTTTTTGCTCTACCAAAGAGATTTTCTTGCTAGGAAGACCTTTTACGAATGATACATTCAAGATTCGCGCGTATTCTGATAAGCATGCTCGTTGTACTACTTATCGCGCTACTGGTCGTGGATATAGCATATCAGATGCATAACCATACTACTCAATCAACAAGACCGCAAAGACAACCTACCGTCGGGACCCCCGCGACCGCGACTTCGACAGGCCAGCAAACACCATCTCAACAACAAACATCCACCGCTACAGCCGAACATGCCAATAAAACAGTCTTCCTGATCGTGATGGAGAATGCTAACTGGTCTTCCATTTATGACAACCCTTCCGCGCCCTACATCAATAAAACGCTATTGCCAATGGCATCTTACGCGCGTCAGTATTACAATCCACCCGATAATCATCCCAGCGAACCGAATTATCTCTGGTTGGAAGCAGGTACGAACTTTGGCATCTATAACGATAATGGCCCCTATGTAAATCACCTTGCTACCTCCATGCACCTTGTCACACTGCTCAATCGCGCCGGTATCTCGTGGAAAGCTTATGAAGAGGGCATTAGTGGCACCACCTGCCCGCTAAACAGTCAGGGCCTGTACGCTCCCAAACATAACCCGATGATCTTCTTCAACGATGTTACCGGCGACAATAATCTCGCCTCAGCCTACTGCATCGCACACGAACGGCCTTATAGCGAACTGACAAGCGACCTGGCCCATAACACGGTGGCGCGCTACAACTTCATCGCTCCTGACCTTTGTGATGACATGCATAATAGCTGCTTTCCCCTGTTCAACCCCATCCAGCAGGGTGACAACTGGCTTGCACAGCAGATACCGATGATTATGCGCTCACAGGCTTACCAAAATGGCGGTGTCATCTTCATCACCTGGGATGAAGGTATTGGCGGCAATGGGCCTATCGGCATGATTGTTCTCTCACCTAACGCCAAAGGGCACGGCTACTCAAACAATATCTACTACACGCATAGCTCTACACTACGCACGGTAGAAGAAATCTTTGGCGTCACGCCGTTGCTCGGTGCTGCGGCGCACGCAACCGACCTGAGCGATCTCTTCAAAAACTTCCCATAATAAAAGAGCACGGCGATTCCGGCCAGAATACTGACAGAGCTTAAAGTCTACCATGAGAGTGGGCATAAAATCCCTTCATCGGCGTGTTTCCTTCAAGAGAAATAGAAAACACAAATTATCTTGTGGAGATGCGAGGATAAATCACTCATGGAAGATCATACAAACACTTATGGCGTTATCATCATAGGCTCAGGGCCAGCAGGCTACACCGCCGCTATCTATGCCGCGCGTGCTAATCTCTCCGTCCTGGTCCTGCAGGGCTATCAGGCCGGCGGTCAGTTAATGCTGACCAGCGAGGTAGAAAACTACCCCGGCTTTGCAGAAGGTATCCTGGGACCTGAATTGATGGATAAATTTGAGCAGCAGGCCCGCCGGTTCGGCGCAGAGATGATCGCCGAAGATGTTGTTGAAGTCGATTTTAGCCGCCGCCCTTTCGTGGTCAAGACAGATACCAACACCTATCTGGCAAAAGCTGTGATTATCGCCACCGGCGCAAGCGCCAAATGGCTGGGGCTGCCCAATGAGAAACGCTTGCAGGGGCATGGTGTGAGCGCATGTGCTACCTGCGACGGCTTCTTCTTCAAAAATAAAGACGTGGTAGTAGTGGGCGGCGGCGATACCGCAATGGAAGAGGCCATCTTCCTGACACGCTACGCCAATCACGTGACGATTGTGCATCGCCGCGATAGTTTTCGTGCCAGTAAGATTATGCAGGATCGCGCACGCAACAATCCTAAGATCAGCATTCTGCTGGAGAATGAGGTTGCCGATATCCTGGGAGATAAAGAGGTGACAGGCGTCTTACTCCGCAATACACGCACGAAAGAAGAACATTTCCTGCCCGTGCAGGGCGTCTTCATCGCCATCGGGCACCAGCCCAACACCGAGTTGTTCCGGGGTATCATCCACATGGATCACGCGGGCTACATCCTACCCAAACACCATACCATGACAAATATCCCCGGTGTCTTTGCCGCCGGCGATGTAACCGACCATCGCTACCGTCAGGCCGTCACCGCCGCCGGGGATGGCTGCCGCGCCGCTATCGATGTCGAACGCTGGCTGGAGAGCCAGGGCGAGGATGTCGGCGTCGAGAACTGGAATTAATGCATAAGTAGATTTACGAGTTATCAAGCCTATCGTGCGATTGATCGTGTGTCAACGTATAACCATCCATCCCTGTTGGAACATGACGCAGTAAGTTCACAAAAGGATGCAGAATGACAGGCGATCAATCGCGCTCCGCAATTCAACCAGAAGCTATAGTACCAACATTTTTAAGAACATATCAGCCACATGTATGCAGTCAGGCAATCAGACTCCATTATAACTGGTGCCGGGTTTTCTGAAAGCCCATCATCTGATGTATAAGCTTAATAATTTACGAAAGTTTCGTAAAAATAAGGGTGAGGGCTTGATTGATCACATCCCATGAACCCTTCCCATCAAATCGAGAACCCCGTAGGGGCGTGATTCATCACGCCCTGAATAAGGAACGACAGACAGGCAGGGCGTGATTCATCACGCCCCTACGCGATGAGGCCTTTGCCGGTTTCAAGCAAAAAATTCATTATCACGCTATGAGCGCGGCGCGGCGGACAGGCAGGGCGTGATTCATCACGCCCCTACGCGATAAGGCCATTGTCAGTTTGTTTGAAAAAGATCTATTATCATATTTGAAATATGATAAAATACGTAATAGATGCGATCAATCGGGGTTCCTACAGATGGTACCATCCTTCTTGACAAGCGGCAACAAATAAGTTATAACTGGACTATGATATGTTACGCCAGACCTTACTAGTTTCCGAAAGTATCGGAAAACAATGGGGGGAATGGCTCTCTTCTTTCTCGCCCGATAGTCACGGAACGTCGCACCCGACCGACCGGTTGAGCGCGAGTTGAAACTGGCCAGAGAGCCAGGACAACGCGGCATGGGGGATGCCAACACCGCTTCTTATCAAAAGAGAGAAGAGAATGCTTCGCGCGAACTATTTGATAGATCACCCTGGTACACTGAGTTTCCTGGAACTTTGACCACTATCCCCCTTGTCTCTACATCTGGTCAAACTCTCGCCGGATTCTAAGTATCAGGCATATGAAAAAGAGAAAAAGGAGCTGTCATGGATGTACGTCCGCTCGGCGCTCTGTGGCACCGAAAACCAGTTCAATGGCTGATCGGGACGATCATGCTACTCTGCTGTATCCTCGGCCTCTTCACCACCGCTTCGCTCTTCCATCCCTCTATCGCTCATGGCGCGGCACCTGGACAACCTGACTTTGGCCCGAACGTCTATATCTTCAATCCCAGCATGCCACTGAGCCAGATTCAAGCTACGGTGAATTCAATAGCACAGCAGCAAGTCTCTAACCAGTTCGGCACACAGCGTTACGCGCTGCTGTTCGAGCCTGGCACCTATGGTACCAGCACTGACCCACTTAACTTCCAGGTCGGCTACTACACCACTGTAGCCGGCCTCGGCCTCTCTCCAAAAGATGTTGTCATTAACGGCTCCATCGACGTCTACAATCAGTGCTTTGGCAGCAATAACTGCATCGCGCTGGATAACTTCTGGAGATCGTTGTCGAACCTGACCATCAATGTGACCACGCCTAACGCTGGTTGCTATACCGGTGAGTTCTGGGCGGTATCGCAGGCCGCCCCGCTGCGCCGCGTCAATATTAACGGGCAAGTGACACTGATGGACTATTGTACCGGCCCCTCATATGCCAGCGGTGGCTTCATTGCCGACTCGTCATTCAATGGCAGTCAGATCATTAGTGGCTCACAGCAGCAGTGGTTCACCAGAAACAGCCAGATTGACAAGTGGAGCAACGGCGTCTGGAACCAGGTTTTCTCCGGTGATGTAGGTGCGCCCGCTCAGTGCTTCCCCGCGCAGTCGTCTTGCGGCGGCCCGTATACGACGGTTGCGACTAGCCCGGTGACACGCGAGGAGCCATTCCTATACGTGGACTCCAATGGGAACTATAACGTCTTCGTGCCCTCGCCACAGCACAACTCCGTTGGTACCACATGGGCCAACGGCCAGACACCCGGCACATCTATCCCCATCAGCAAATTCTTCATTGCTCAGCCAACGGATTCCGTAGCAACGATCAATCGCGCGCTGGCAACCGGCAAGAACCTCATTCTGACCCCCGGCATCTATAATCTGAACCAGACCATCGTGGTTTCACGCCCCGACACCATCGTCCTCGGTCTCGGTTTTCCGACGTTAATCCCTCAAAATGGTGTTATCTCCATGAGTACCGCCAATGCAAAAGGGATATTGCTTTCAGGTATGATCTTCGACGCCGGGGCCACGACCTCTCCGGCGCTGCTGGTCATGGGTGATGGTCACGGGGCCAGCGACCACGATGCCAGCGACCCATCAGCCATTCAGGATGTCTTCTTCCGCATCGGCGGCGCGGAGCCAGGCAGTGCAACCACCAGCCTGGTCGTCAATAGCAGCAATACCATTCTGGATGATATCTGGGCCTGGCGCGCCGATCACGGTGCTGGCGTGGGTTGGACGAGCAACACCGCCGATACCGGCCTCGTTGTCACCGGCAACGACGTGACCGCGTATGGCCTCTTCGTTGAACACTATCAGAAGTATGAGGTAATCTGGAGCGGCAATAACGGCACGGACATCTTCTTCCAGAATGAGATGCCTTACGATCCACCCAGCCAGCCGGCGTGGATGGAAGCGCCGGGTGTCGATGGCTGGGCTGCCTTCAAAGTCACCAACAACGTGACCAGTTTCACCGGCTATGGCATGGGTAGCTATAGCTTCTTCAACCAGGGCGTCAACATCTATGCTGCCAACGCCTTTGAAGTGCCCAGCAACCTTCCGGCGGGCAGCCTGCATGACCTGCTCACGATCTTCCTCTCCACCTCCGGCTCCGGCGGCATCCTGAACGTGATCAACAACACCGGCGGCTCATCCACCATCGCCAACCCTGACACTCCGGTCACTGTGGTGAGCTATCCGTAATTAGCGTATTATCACGTCAGATCATCAAATGGGCCTGCAAACTCTAGCGAGGTACTGACAAAGGATACCTCTACCATGGTCAGGAGCGTATCATGGTAGGGGTATCCTTTGTCGATACCTTACCTCTATCCGCCTTCCTGGTATAACCAGATGGTAAGATATAGGCATACGACGCAGTTCATTTACCAATTATTTATGTGAGGAACAACACCGATGGATAAGAACACCTATGAGTCAGGGCTGACCGTGCGCAAGGCTGTCCTGGGTAGTGAGTATGTTGAGAAGTCGCTGGCGAACGCGGATGATTTTACGCGCCCATTCCAGGAACTGGTGACAGAGGCGTGCTGGGGCATGATCTGGACACGCCCAGGTCTGCCGCGCAAGACGCGCAGCCTGCTCAACATCGCCATGCTGACAGCGTTGGGGCGCACTCACGAACTCAAACTGCACATACGCGGTGCCTTGAATAACGGCTGCACTAAGGAAGAGATTCAAGAAGTACTGCTACAGGCCACCATGTACTGTGGCATGCCGGCGGGCCTGGATGGTTTCCGCGCCGCCGATGAAGTTTTGCGCGAAATAGAAGGGAAATAATCCATAATCAAGACATCATGATAAATCCTTCCAACCTCCAACAAACCGTAGGAGCGTGATCATAGTTTTTCCACCCGACATCGGCGCTCCCGTAGGGGCGTGATTCATCACGCCCTGAAAGCAAAGCGACGGGCGGGTAGGCAAGCAGGGCGTGATCATAGTTTTTTCACCCGAAATCGGCGCTCCCGTAGGGGCGTGATTCATCACGCCCTGAAAGCAAAGCGACGGGCGGGTAGGCAAGCAAGGCGTGATCATAGTTTTTTCACCCGACATCGGCGCTCCCGTAGGGGCGTGATTCATCACGCCCTGAAAGCGAAGCGACGGGCGAACAGGGTATGATTCATCACGCGCCGACAAGATTCCCAATATTTGATTGGAGAAATTCAGGACTCCGTAGGAACGGTATCATGAAATGCTATGCAGTTCTAGTGATTGATTGTCTGCCTGACTTGCGGCTACTTGCGGCTCGCTCTTCCTTCTGGGCCAGCCAACCTGCATCCACAGGTAGCAGAGGACGGAGAAGAAGGCCGAGATGATGGTCGCGTGCATCAGCGCGGCGAGCATTTGACCACCCGTCCAGACCGTCGTCATGCCGCTCAGAGCCTGCAATGTGACCAGGATAAAGGCCCAGATCGCGCCATTTACGAGGTCGCGCCGCTCACGGTAGTTACGCACAATCACAATCAACAACACCAACGTTATGAGCCAGATCAACGCGGCGGCGTAGCGGTGCAGCATCTGTACACCGGCCAGCGACGAGAAGCCTGGAATATAGGTAGAACAACCCGGTATCTGTTGACCACAACCTGCGACCGCCCCCAGATGCTCTACCAGCGCCCCGGTATAAACCACGATATAGGTATATACCACTGCCAGCAGTATGGGTATCTGGAGCTTCGGCACGGGAGCCGCCTTACCGCGTCCGCTATCCACCTGGAAGAGGCGAATTGTTAGCAAGATGACACTGGCAAAAGCGATGAGCGAGAGGCCGAAGTGGATCGACAGTAACCAGCTCAGGGCAAACGTTCCCTCATACACCACAGTGAGAGCGCCCAATACTCCTTGCAAGACCACAAAGAGCAGGCTTAAAAAGCCAAAGAGTCGGACGCGAAAATCTTTTTTATAGATGAACCAGGTACAGGCGGTCAGCACAAGCACCAGGAAGCCATCAGCGCTAGCCATCACACGATGACTGTACTCAATAACGCCCTGGATAGTCAGGACACCGGGAATGATCTGCCCCTGACAGAACGGCCAGGAATTGCCGCAACCTTGACCGGAGCCGGTGGTCGTCACCAGTGTGCCCAACAAGACCATGAGATAGGCCCCCAGGGAAGTGATGACCGCCAGAATTCTCATGAGACGATGAATATTCACGTTCTTGTTCCCTTGTCTTGCAAATACTTTGTACCACGCAGGTAAAAAGATAAGGAAAGCGAATCAGTCTAAAAGGATAATAGCGAAAGATGAGGAAGATGTCAAAGCCTCGCCCCGCTAACAGAGAGAGATACCATTACAACGCTCATCAGGGGCGCACGCCCCATGCGTGTAGTGGTATCCCTCTCTGTTAGCTTCATTAGTGATTCCCCGACACGGTAATGTTCGTTTGGATATTGAATAATGGCGCATTATTGCTGCCATATGCTGGTGTAAGACTTCCCCCAGGCGAGCTATAGCCGCTGATAGGTGCAGGCGGATAGCCGTAGCCAGTGTTGCCATAACCACCATAGTTCCCATACGGCCCTGCACCGCCTCCATACGGCCCTCCACCAATTCCATAGGGCATGCCCGCACCGCCATAGGGCGTTCCTCCAAGTGGGCTATAGCTACCGGAAACCGGAGTACTGCTGCTGCAAGCTCGTGTGCCTTCACGGTAGCCTTGCCGATAGCCCGCATCGTATGTTTGCTGACCGGTCGCCGCAGGAGCCTGGGGAACCGTCTCCACAGTCACGCCATTATCACTACAGGCATTCTGATACCCTTGCTGATACCCATTATTATAGGTATTAGCTCCAGATTTTGTCCCTGCATGAGTCGCGGCAAACGCCGTTGAGGGCACAAGGGAGGTCCATACCAGGGTTATGAAGAGCGCAAAACAGGTGGTGGAGAACAGTAAAAGCCATTTTCTGCACATAGACATTCCTTTCTCTTGACAGCACATACTCTTCCACCTCTTCCATCGTTCCACCCCAAACCTGTCAATATTAACCGCCTCCCCATATCCTCATAGAGAATCACGCATCACAGAAATGGTGAGTAACAGTAGGGGCGTGATGAATCACGCCCTGCTCCCCTATCACCCCTTGCTCCCCTATCACCCCTTGCTCCACCATCGTTTCCCTTTCAGGGCGTGATCAATCACGCCCCTCCGAAATCGCCGATCCCGTCGGGATGTGATTCATCACGCTCTGCTCCACCATCGTTCCCCTTTCAGGGCGTGATCAATCACGCCCCTACGAAATCGCCGATCTCGTCGGGATGTGATTCATCACGCTCTGCTCCCCCATCGTTCCCCTTTCAGGGCGCGATCAATCACGCCCCTCCGAAATCGCCGATCCCGTCGGGATGTGATGAATCATGCTCTGCTCCCCCGTCGTTCCCCTTTCAGGGCGTGATCAATCACGCCCCTCCGAAATCGCCGATCTCGTCGGGATGTGATTCATCACGCTCTGCTCCCCCATCGTTCCCCTTTCAGGGCGTGATCAATCACGCCCTGCTCCCCTATCACCCCTTGCTCCACCATCACGCCCTGCTCTCCTATCACCCTCTGCTCGTCCATCACGCTTTGAGGGTGGCAAGCGGGGCGTGATCAATCACGCCCCTCCGAAATCGCCGATCTCGTCGGGATGTGATTCATCACGCTCTGCTCCCCCGTCGTTCCCCTTTCAGGGCGTGATCAATCACGCCCCTACATATTCCCAAAACGTTCGGGGCCAAAGGCTTGCAACAGGGTCGGCACGTATCCAGTGGTGAGCAATTCGGCTATTGTCGTGCCGGTGATAGCACTTAACTCAAAACCACCCGCGCCATGACCAGTTGCCAGGGTGACATTTTCCCAGCCAGGGAGTGGGCCAAGAATAGGGTTGCCATCCTGCGACAAAGGACGCAGACCAGACCAGATACTGACCAGTTCGACCTGTGAGAGTGCAGGCATCAATTGCAGTGCCTGATTGAGCAGCCCGGCAATCGCCCCAGCCGTGTTGCTTTTGTCAAAGCCCACCCGTTCCCTCGTCGCGCCAACGTAAATCGTCTGATCGACTTTTGGCACAAGATAGGTTTCATCCAGAAAGATCGTATGTTGGAGCGGCACACGCGGTTGACGCAGTGAGAGAATCTGGCCGCGTAACGGTATGACCGGAATAGCTATACCTAACCATTCTCCGACCCGCGCAGACCACGCACCTGCCGCGACGACCAGCCGCTTGCACCCAATCACCTCACCCTCGGCTGTCTGTACGCCTATCACTCTATCACCACTGCGCTGAAGGCCGACCACCTCGGTATGCTCATAAATCTGCGCTCCCAACTTGTGCGCCGCCGTAGCATAGGCCCTGGTGACTAAACGTGGCCGAATGCTCGTGGCATGAGGGATGTACAGGGCCGTATCAAACGTCACATTCAGCGTCGGCTCGTACTGCCACACCTCATGGGCATCCAACCATGTGGCCTCAAAGCCATGCTCTTGCCAGACATGAGCGTAGGCATGCAACTGGCGCAATCCTTCTGCATCTGTACTTACGTGTAGCGCTCCCGTGCGCTGGTACTCAATCGAGACACCGCTCAGTGCCTCAACCTCGGCCAGCACATCCGCCGTAATAGACCAGCTTGCCAAAAAGAGATCGGCCACTGTCCTGGGGCCGTTCAGCACACCACCAGGAGCCAGTAGACCGGCCGCCGCGCTCGACGCCTCTGAGGCAATCTCCGCGCGCTCAACGACGCTCACCTCGACGCCTGCCTTGCTCAACTGATAGGCGATAGCACAGCCAATGACACCTCCTCCAATAATCAACACATCCGTTGCACGCTTTTCACTCATTCTACTTCTCCTTCGCTAATCGTCTCGCGTAGATGTTTCGCCAGTTCCAGGGCCTGCTCTACGGTCATGGCGCGACCGGTAGCCCAGGCCTCCGTCCAGCAATCTTCAGTAACACGCGAGCGAATAAAGGCTCTGACTGCCTTGATAAAATCATTGCTTTTTGTCCAGGGCACAAAGCCGATACGCTCCATCAGGCTCTCGGCTGCTCCGCCCAGATACGCCGAATTGAGGCTGGCCTGCTCCGGTGCCAACTGTGGCAATAAACCTACGGCAAAACTGAGCAGACCAAGACCACTGGCAATAAATTGCCTGTTTCCCAATTGACGGCACAACAGCAAGCTTTGCCACAACATGTCAAAGGCTTTGAGAAACTCAGCTTCAAGCAGCATCATGCCGCCCCAATCCTTCAGCAAGTCAGCCCTGGCACAAGCATCGCCAACTTGCTCGAAGAGCTTTCTGGCCCCATCATAGCAGACATGCATGCGCTCAAATACACCCGTAAAACCTTCAGCAGAGGCCAGATGGAAGAGGAGTTGAGCATGCAACCAGGGATTGGATGACGCCACCAGTTCTATTCCTTCCAGAAAAACCGCCTTCGCCGTTGCAAAATCGGTTTCGGCGAGCGCAACCCAGCCGCGATGCAGGAGAGCCATCGCCAAACCATCAGCTTCATCCAGTTGTTGCCAGAGCGCAATACTCTCGTCCGCCAGTCTGACCGCGCGTTCCTGGTCATTTTGCAGCAATACTAAACGGGCATACTCACTCAAAGCCTTCGCACGCGCTATCTGCTGCGTTTTTCCCACCTGTCCCTGATACGGCTGTGCCAGTACCGCATCCAGCCAGTGGCGCGCCTCGTTCATATTGCCTTGCCATTCCCAGAAGTGCCGCAACGCCGCCGCCAGACGTAAGGCCAGTTCCAGCGAACATATCCCTGTCACCGGGAATCCGTGCCGTGACAGGATTTTACTACCGGCCACTTCCTTGCCATGCGCCACAGCGCGGGCAAACGAGGGCAACACTTGAACAGACTCCCCCTCCCGCGCGCGCTGCAACGCCCACTCTAAAGCTGCGCGAAAATTATCGCGCTCCCGTTCCAAGCGCCTCAGCCAGGCCATTTGTTGCGGTCCCCGTAAGCCAAGTTCGCCCTCTTCCGCCTCCTTGAGATAATAACAGGCGTGCCAGTCACACATCAGCACATATTCCCCTTGCGCTTTCAGACGTTCAAGCGCGTATTCACGCAACGTCTCAAGCATGCTAAAGCGCCCTTGCTCATTCTCATCAGCACGGTATACGAGGAGATTATTGTCTACCAGGCGCGTGAGCATATCGAGAGGCATGTCAACCACCGGTATATCATCCTGCCCTGCAGTTACATGCTGCATCAGCGCCTCTGCTGCTTCAAGGCTACAGCCACCGGAAAAGACCGCAAGGCGACGAAACCATGCCTGCTCATCCCCTGAAAGCAAACTATAACTCCACTGCATCGTGCTGTAGAGTGCCTTATGTCGTTCCGGTACATCTCTCGTCCCACTGACCAGGAGCGAGAAGGGCGAGATAGAGAGTCGCTCCCGCAACTGCGCCGGTGATAGGACCTTGATGCGGGCCGCAGCCAGTTCCAGCGCCAGCGGCAGTCCATCCAGACGTGCGCAAATCTGGGCAATATCTCCAGCATTGCTTTCCGTTACGGCAAAAATGGAGCGCACAGCCTGCGCGCGCTCCACAAATAATTGCACCGCACTATAGCGTAGCAGTTCTGGAGGCTTTAAAGGAACGGAGGGAGCAGGAATGTCCAGTGGAGGAACAAGAAATTCGCGCTCACCATACACGTGAAGGACAACCCGACTCGTCACCAATATTTTTACGCACGAGGTTGTAGCCAGTAGCTCGCTAATCGTCGCCGTGTCATTACTCAATTGCTCAAAGTTATCCAGGATCAGTAATAAGCGTTTGTTCTGTAAATAATTCTTTAGACTCTGTAGTGGCGATAAAGGGGGCACAGACTGCACATTGAGCGCATCGAGAATATTCATCGGCACCAGCGCCGGGTCACTAATTCCTGCCAGTGACACAAACCATATCCCATCTGGAAATGCCTCTAGCAGTTTCTCTTCTCTGGCCACCTGCAAGGCCAGGCGCGTCTTACCGCTGCCGCCAACCCCACTGAGGGTCACAAGACGAACATCGTCGCGCAACAGCAGCTTGCGCACATATTCTATCGCCCATTCACGTCCGATCAATTGGGTTGTGGAAGTGGAGAGATTGTGCCGTAATGGAGAGGAAGGAGGGGAAAGAGTACGCGCCGACGGTGTTTGCGCGGCGTCTAGCTCACCTAGCGGGGGAAGTTGCCACTCACGTGCGGTGAAGATGGTTGATGCAAGCTCCGCTGCTTCCAGCAATTGCTGCACTTCCTCTTTCGAGGTAACTACGCGCCACCTGGCAAGGGTAACAATGATGTTACGAATATCCTGCGTATTCAGATAAGCACCGCCAGTACCATTCAGCTTACGGCTAAGCACCTTTGCATGCAGTCCCAGGGTAGCCGCCAATTCTTGCTGGGTATGCCCACTCATCCGTAGATAACGCTTCACACTTACACTAAATAGCTTTTTCATGTCTCACCCGCTGTTTCTAAAGAGCATCACATCGCACGTGGCCTTGAGTAGACATCGCGTAGACTTGTAGTTACCAGGAACAACCCGACTGGACTCATCTTCAGTATACTGAAACGAACATGACAACGCAATCAGCGCAATCCACCGCCCCATAACCTTGAGTTCCTGCGTCTAGTCAAAGGGCATATATTTCGCTAATATTCTCAATTAAAAGCAGACTCATCACAAGCAAAACAGCAACCATGCACAACAGAAAGGTAGACAGAGTTATGGCAATGCTACGACAGACAAAACCTATGGTGCCCCCAGGCCCACCGGGAGAACCATTTATCGGCAACGCACGCGCATTTGTGCTAGACCCGCTTGATTATTTGCGCCGCTGCGCTCAAACCTACGGCGACATTCTACAGATACACCTGGGCACCACCGCCATCTATATGCTTAGCCATCCAGACTATATCGAGCATGTGCTGCTCACTCATCAGAAGCATTACACAAAATCACGCTTCACACAGCGGCGTAAAAGTCTTTTCGGCAATGGACTTATCTTCAGCGAGGGCGATTTCTGGTTACGTCAGCGCCGCTTGATGCAACCATCATTTCATCATAGAAACATCGAGCGGTATAGTGAAGCGATGGTAGAACTCACACAACGGCTCACAGCGGACTGGCAGGACGGTGAGAAACTGAACATGCACGATGAAATGATGCAACTCTCGCTCGGCATCGTGGTCAAAACGCTCTTTGATACCGATAACGCCGGAGACACACGTGCTATCGGGCAGGTTCTTGATGTTCTCATCGACCAGGTTAGTGCTGCCGCTGTGCGTCCGCTACAATTTCCCGACTGGTTCCCCACCGCCGGAAATCGTCGGTATAACGCTGCCCTGGCTCGCTTGAACACCATTATCGCTAACATCATTCATGAGCATCGTCAGCGCGGCACAGCCAGCAACGATCTTCTTGCCACGCTACTGCAAGCCCAGGACGAAGACGGCCAACGCATGAGCGATAAACAGATCCGCGATGAGGTGGTCAATCTCTATATTGCCGGTCACGAAACGGTGGCGCTGGCACTGGCCTTTACCTGGTATCTGCTTGCCGAACATCCCGACGTAGAGGCACAGCTACACACCGAACTTGAGCGCGTCCTCAGGGGGCGTGCGCCTACGATAGCTGATCTACCTAACCTGCCCTATACAGAACAGATTGTCGTTGAGGCATTGCGTCTCTACCCGCCCGTCTGGGGTATCTTCCGCGACTGCGCGCAGGCCGATGAGATTGCGGGCTATCCCATCGCGCCTAAAACCGTCGTGCTACTCTCACCCTGGGTAATACAGCGTGACGCGCGCTTCTACGAGGAACCAGAGATCTTTCGCCCCGAACGCTGGCATCATGCGGCAAAACACCCCACGCGCTTCGCCTATTTTCCCTTCGGCGGCGGGCAACGACTCTGTATCGGCAA
>DAOTVZ010000261.1:0-5049 GCA_034436045.1 Ktedonobacteraceae bacterium
CGACGACGCATCTATTATCGAGGCAATGCCCAGGTGTGCAATCACTGCCCGCTCAAAGCAGCTTGTACCGATTCAGAGAAAGGAAGAGAAATCGTGCGTCTCCTTGAGCCGTGGCCTCACTCGGAGATAGGGCGCTTTCACCGGGGGCTGTCACTAGCCTTGATCACGCTGGCAACGTTGATCGTCCTCACAGCGCTAGGCTGGCATCACCGGCTTCACGAAGCGCTCCTGCTCGCCGGAACGCTCGTGTGCCTTGCTCTGGCCGGTCATTATCTACTGAGGGCTTTTAGGGCAAGCCCGGCAAATTTTCCTGGGACATGATAACAGGCACAGGAGAGGCATTCCCCTCTGATCCTCACCTTGCCCCCGTCATTCTGTGCCTTCATATCTTTTTCCTTAGTTATGTGAAACATGTTCACAGCTATTCCTCGTTCCCACATAGTTGCGCAATCGTTTAGAATTGGGTAAAATCAACCCATGTTACCACTTGAGTTTGTGCGCCAACATCCTGAACTTCTGCGCGAGGGGCTACGTAAGCGTAGAGATACGCGCTCACTCGATGAGCTATTTCGTTTGATCGACCAGCGTAACGCAGCGATTGCGAGCCGCGACCGCCTCTATGCCCTGCTCAAGACACACAAAGAGCAGGTTCGCATCCTTCCTATCGTCGGCAGAGCAGAACAGAATAAAAACATCAAGCAGATTACGCAGGATATTCGACAGCTCGACCTGAGTATCGATAACCTGGAGACACGCATCCAGTTTATTCTGCTCACCATCCCTAATCTGCCACACAAAAGCGTGCCGGAAGGGGATGGCGAGGCCGACGACGTGGTACTACGCTACTGGGGCGAGCCACCTGCCTTTCACTTTGAACCCCAGCCTCACTGGATACTGGGAGAACGCCTGGGCATGATCGATGTGCCCGGTGGCACACGTATCGCGGGCAGTCGCTTTGTCACGCTCACAGGCATGGGGGCGCGTCTGGAACGCACACTGATCTCCTTCATGCTCGATACACATACCAACGAACATGGCTATACCGAAATATTGCCCCCCTTCCTGGTTAAACGCCCGGTACTGCAAGGCGCAGGCCAGTTGCCAAAGTTCGAGGAACAGGTCTATCACTGCCAGGAAGATGACCTCTTTCTCAACCCCACCGCTGAGGTGCCCCTGGTAGGACTGCATAGCGATAGCATTTTAGCCACAGAGATGCTGCCATTACGCTACGTGGCATGGAGTAGCGCCTTCCGACGCGAAGCAGGCTCAGCCTCACGCCACAATCGCGGCCTGCTGCGCCTGCATCAATTCAATAAGGTTGAACTCTTTCAGATCGTTGCCGCCCAGGACTCCTATCAAACATTGGAAGTCATGCTTGGTCATGCTGAGGCCATTTTACGCGCCCTGGAACTACCCTATCGCGTTATCGAATGCTGCACCGCCAACCTGCCCTTTGCTGCCACCAAAAGCTATGATCTTGAGGTCTGGATGCCGGGGCAACAAAACTATGTCGAGATCGCCTCGATCAGTAACTGCGAGGCTTACCAGGCCAGGCGTGCCAATATCAAAGTTCGCACGGCGCAGAACCATATCGAGTACCCCCATACCTTGAATGGCTCCGGGCTGGCAGTTGGGCGCACTATGGCCGCGCTACTCGAACTCTATCAGCAGGCCGATGGCTCAGTTGTTGTTCCGAAAGTACTACGCCCCTATCTTGGTACATCACTCCTTAATTCCCCCCGATAAGCAAATTTACGAACCATTAGATGAGATTGTTAGGTGATTGTGCGTCTCTCCTCTTCCCAAACCACACAGAAATATGTTACACTACGACACGGAGGGATGGCAGAGTGGTCTATTGCGACTGTCTTGAAAACAGTTGGGTTCACAGCCCCGGGGGTTCGAATCCCTCTCCCTCCGCTTTCAGGGAAGGTGCATTCCCCCAGGCCGGATGCTTTTTCGCATATCTACTTCTGCCTCATCAGAGAAACCGGTCTCTTAAGAATCAGGGCAACAATGGAGTTGTCGGGGGAAGTAAGAAAGAATCTGACTGCTGGTGGAGTGGGAGGAGATGGACAGATAAACAGACACTGCGCGCTTTTGAAGGAGACGTTTACGCCAACGTATCGTTCGGGGGAAGTGGCTATATGTTGTGCGTAATGTTTATTTTTGGACGGACGGTGAAGTATTGTGTCACTGATAGGTAATTTGGAACAACTGAGCCTGCCGGAGGTCTTGCAACAAATTGAGGCGCAGGGTAAAACAGGCTTGCTTATAGTGAAACAAGGTATACTGTGGGTAGAGTTCTATTTCAAACAGGGATGGTTAATGTGCGTCGGCCCTGTCCGCACCACTGCAACGCTGGGAGAACGGCTCGTACAAACTGGCATGATCTCAGAACAAGCATGGCAAGAGGCAAAGCGCAAGATAGGTGCCGAACCTTTAAGTGAGATACATATCGCATCTACTCTCTTTGATCTCGGCTTCGTAGGCCAGGAGGAACTACGTTCCTGGTCAACCCAACGTGCAGCAGAGGTCATTCAGGCCATCCTCTGCTGGACACAAGGGGAAATCTACTTTGAAGAGCAGATCTTGCCTCCTGCTGATCGGCTACAGGTTGCTATCATTGCCTCGTCTCTCTTACCGGCCCCTCCCCCCCCTCGGCAACCAGCCCCTGTTATACCTCTGACTCCCCAAACAGACGGCGCGCCCAAATACCAGAACAGCGGTTCTCTCTCTGGAAACCGCGAGGAGAACTTGTTCGACTATCACCGATCAACACCTATGCCCGCTGCTACCCTGCCCAAAACCAATGGTCGTAACCCGTATTCTACAGACATCTCAAACGTGCCGACATTGCTTGATCCTTCACAATTCTTGGACGAAACACCACCCCCAATCGCACGCTCGCTTCCAGCCCAAAACACCGATAATTCGCTATCGGCTCTACCCGCGCTCCCTTCACTGAAGAAAAAGGTGGGAGAGATTCCATCTACACCGCTGCTCAATAAAGAGGCCGAGGCTTTCATTGCATTGAATCTGCTTGACGGGGGAGAAACACCTGCTCCTCCACCGCCAACACCTGTACGCGCGGTGGCCGGTGAACCAATCAATATTTCTTTAATGCATCCCGATATGATACTGGTAGAAGTCGAGGCTCTGGCCTTGCTTGAACAGAAGGTTGAACTTCAGATCACGCCAGATCAGTGGCGTATGCTACGGCGCGTCGATGGACAAACTTCATTACGCAATCTCTGCCAGGAATTTGGCATGCCTCCTGAACAGATTTGTCAGATTGCAGGTGAATTAGTCCTCCTCGGCCTCATTCAACTGGTGCTACCCGGTCAGGCAACTATTAACGCCATGTCTCCACTCAGGCTCAGCGAGGCAGCCGTTATGCGCCCCTACAACGGTCAGGTTGGTTTCTCGAGGTCCGGCTCACGAGAAGGGTATGATGAAGCACGCCCCTACGGTTCTATGCCCACCTCCACACCGCTACCATCCACAACAGGGATGCTTGCTCCCAATGCTATACCACCACTCGCGCCACCATCCGGTCTAGAAACCGAATCGCAATGGGGCAATGGTGGCAATGGCGCAACCTTTATCACCGGGCGGGGCTGGGTCGTCAAGCCTCAACCGCTACGCCCGCTGTCGGCATCAGGGCCAATCGCCGTCACTCCATCAGTACAAACGCAACCCCCTTATGCCTATCCCACAGGCATGAAATCCGGCGCGTTTTAGCCTGCGGTAGCGGATGGGGAACTATCAGAACAAACATGCACAATAATACATTGAGAGGTGGGGCGGTTGGAATGAAGAGTCAACAAGCATTGCTTGAGCAGCAAGCCAATGATCATAAGCTGGCCGAACTTATCATCGGGCGTAGCGTGGCTATCCACGAGATCAGACGCATGGTACTTCAAGTCGCGCGCTACCCCTCCACAACGGTTCTGCTTCAGGGTGAGAGCGGTACCGGGAAAGATGTCGTAGCACACGCCATCCACGAATTAAGTAGCCGTTCAGCATACAATTTTGTTGCTATCAATTGTGCCGCGCTCCCCGATACGCTGCTAGAAACAGAGCTTTTTGGAGTTGAGGCGGGCGCATTTACCGATGCGAAAGTCTCGCGTGAGGGCTACCTGTCGCGCGCCGACGGCGGCACACTCTTCCTGGACGAGATCGGCACCATGCCGCGCGTGTTACAAGCCAAACTACTACGTTTCCTGGAAACGCGCAATTTCCGCCGCGTCGGCAGCACAAAAGAACTGCATGTTGATCTGCGCATTATCTCCGCTACCAACACAGACCTGCAAGCAGCGGTCGCGCAGGGACTCTTCCGCGATGATCTCTACTACCGCCTCAAAGTTATCACCATCACGCTTCCCCCACTTCGAGAGCGGCTCGAAGACCTTGAACTACTGGTCGAACACTTCTTACGTATCTATAGCGGCGATAAAGAGCCGCTGCGCATTAGCGCGGAAGCAATGTCCTTGCTTCATCAATACTCCTGGCCCGGCAATGTACGCGAACTGCGCAGCGTTATTCAACGGGGACAAATTGTCTGCAATGGGTACGAGATTCGCCCCGAGGACCTACCGGATAATATTCGTCAGGCCAACCTCAACGCACAACAGCACCTTTCCGATTTACAGCAACAAATGCACCTGCCCCCCGAAGGACTTGACCTTCCGACCTTTATGCACCGCATCGAGCAACAATTTATCGCCGAGGCCCTGCAACGTTGTCACGGCAATCAGGTTCAAGCCGCCTCCTTGCTGGGCCTCTCGCGCGACCAGCTTCGCTATCGTCTGGCCAAACAGAGCCTGCCCAGGCATGATAATAAACATGAACAAATCATCTACTAAGCCCGATACTCTGCCCCTACACGTCCGGCCAATCCAGCATAATAGCTTGCGCCTTATCTCCCGCGCGAACCTCCACACCGCCTTCGGGTACAACTACCAGGGCATTGGCATGTAGCAACGAGGTCATGATATGGGATCCCTGGTTGCCCGTCGTGCGTGCAATGAAATGTTTGCCATCCCA
>DAOTVZ010000262.1:0-2539 GCA_034436045.1 Ktedonobacteraceae bacterium
GGTATTCCCTGGCTTATCCGAGGGTTAGAAAAAGGTTGGACGCTCATTCTGCTTTGTGGGTGCGCCAACTATATGCAGTGCCATCGTCGGGTTATCTACGAGCTTGTGCTACGTGAGGTGGGGAATCGCTTACCTCTTTTCGCATTGGGTGAGCCAGTCCTTACCCCGCATGGCCAGGGCCTGATTGACCCGGACATTCCTCTCGATATTCAGCGGATGCGTAATCGCTATGCAGTCATCCATGACCAGCGCCATGTTGGTCAACGTCGGTACTATTCGCCGTGCGAATTACAACATCTTTCGGTTGGAGAAGCCCCTTCGCTCCTGTCGCGGGAGTGGGGCTGCCTGTGATCGATCATCAGTTGTTAATGAAGGGAGAAACATATGAAAAAGCGTAAAGATCAAGCAGTTCAACCAATGGCACCGGTCGTTCCTCCACAGTTACTCAGCGTTATTGATGTGGCTCACATCCTCAGCATAGGCCGCACGAAGGTCTATCACCTCATCAAGAATGGCGACTTACCCACCATCAAAGTGGGCAGTGCAACACGTATCTCGGCGGTCGCGCTTGCTAAGTGGATTGAACAGCACGAGCAAGCTTCATAGGCCGGTAGCGACCAGGGAAGGCTAGAACGATCATGCAGAAACGGCGTAAACCGTTTGCATGGGTATGGAGGGAAGGAAGCGTCAGCTTCCACCCTCCTGGCCTTCATGGAAATCTCATAAAAGTGCCTGAGAAAGCCTCTTCATCAGGGTGAGGTATAGTGTATTACCCCTCAGACTGGTAAGAGGCTTTCTCGTCCATCGTAGCACGTTTTAGAACTACCCGCTATTTTCAACCGGACTACCATCCTTGCTAATTTTCCTATATACGCCGGTAAAGCTTCTATCCGCCGTATCATAGAACTATCCCCTACAAGGATGATGCACATGAGAGGAGTAGCCCATGACACACGATGCTACCTTTGACCAGGATGATGCACGGGAGACCCCCGATCAGCACATGGCAGGCACGCAGGATTCACAGCCTATAGTACTGTCGCAAGGACAAACAGACCCTCACCAGGGCAAGCGTAAGCAAGGCAAACAGGGCAAAGAGAGCATCTCTGCTGAGGCAGAGGTACCTGATACTCCCTCTAAAGTGAAAACATCGCGTCGTCGCTATGGTGAGGGGTCGATCTATCAGCGCAAAGATGGACGCTATGCGGCCTCGCTCAGATTGGAAAACGGCGAACGGAAAACATTCTATGGCAAGACGCGCAAAGAGGTGGCAGAAAAACTGCGTATTGCCCTCAACGAGAAAAAACAGGGAACATTGGTGACGGGACCCCAGCAGAAAGTCAGCGACTATTTCCCCAGGTGGCTCGATGAAGTGAAGAAACCTACCATCCGCCTCTCGACCTACCACGCATACAAAACGGCACTTTACAAACACATTTTACCTGCAATTGGGAACTTCACCCTACAGAAACTTAAAGCACAGCACATTCAGGAGCTGTATGCACATTTGTTGAAACAAGGGTATAGCTCTCAGACGATTATGAGCGCACATAAAGTGCTACGCCAGGGGTTAGCGAATGCAGTGAAATGGAACCTGGTTGCACGTAACGAAGCGAGCCTGGTGACGCTTCCACGTATTGAACGACATGAGGTAACACCGCTGACAGAAAAGCAAGTTGAACAGCTTCTCACCGTGGCAAAAGGACACTTTCTGGAAGAGATTATCTTACTGGCAGTTGCCACAGGGATGCGGTTTGGTGAATTGTTGGCCTTGCGATGGGCCGATATTGACTTAGGGCGTGGAATATTAGTTGTGCAACGAACGGTCAGCCGTGTTGGAAAGTATGGATTAGTCGAGAGGGAGCCAAAGACACGTACAAGTCGCCGAAAGATTATGCTCCCAGGCGTAGTTGTGGTGGCCTTGAAGTGGTTGCAAGCAAAGCAAGAGCTAGCACGCCTGGAAGCTGGCGATGCGTGGCAAGAACGCGGCCTGGTTTTTTGTGATAGGCAAGGCAACCTCTTAGAGCCTGAACGGGTGAGAAAACATTTTTACAAACTTCTTGATCAGGCAGGTCTACCCAGAATACATTTTCATGACCTGCGGCATAGCGCAGCGACCATCTTGCTCATTCACGGAGTACATCCTAAAGTGGTACAGGAACTCTTAGGGCATAGTACGATTAGCATGACCCTGGACACTTATTCTCACCTGATTCCTTCCTTGCAAGCAGAGTCCATGCAGGTGATGAATACGGTACTAGACTTCTTCTCAGCGGAAGAGGAAACGCAACAATTGCCCCAGGATGAGCGGTCTTCGTTAGGGAAAGAGCGGGTTTCCGAAGAGGAAAAGTTGAACGCAGATGAACAGAAAAACGGGGGGAGCGCGTGAGATTGCCGTCAAATTGGCTATCAAGTGGAGTTTGCTCGTAGAGAGGGTAGTCGTCACGTGGCTTGTGGTGGGGGTTCATGCGTATTTCATAGAGGTGAGGTTGCTTACACGTTGAGTATACCACGCCGATCAGAGTAATTGGCGGGCGGC
>DAOTVZ010000263.1:0-19455 GCA_034436045.1 Ktedonobacteraceae bacterium
CGCGACTGGCTGAGAGAACCGTCACGGTGGGACTGGTCAACCACACCCACGGTCAAAAAAGGGAAAAATTCCCCACGGATCAAGGTGGAAGAACCCGAGCGTATCCGATGGTCTCTCACTTTGACGAGGAGGACCCGGCGAGATGAATCCCACTGCTCATCCCTTGGGTTGGGTCGCTCGGAGCTGCTTCTGCCGCTCAGACTGCCGGTAGGTGGCTCCCTTGTACTTGATTTGCTCGACCTCTTGACTCAAACCCAGCTGGTCAAGATAGTCGTACAAGAGCAGGAGTCGGTCGCGTCTCTTGCCCGGAGTGGTTCCCGTGCAACTAATCCAGTGCAGCAATTTACGCGTCACCGCCTCGACTTGCGCATGGCAATCGGCTTCCTGCTGGCTCAGGACATGCCAGATGACGACGAGCAATTTTCGTGCAATGGCCACAATCGCTGATCTCGTTGCCAATGTGCGCGGCCAAGCGTTCAAACTGGGCTTGGAAGTCGCGGATGATGTTCGACGCCACCCAGGCTGCCTCGACCATGACCCCACGCAGATCACTGCGTCCTTCTTTGGTGATGCGCCCCCCGCGATCGGTTTCCCCCGACTGGTGGACACCGGCTCCTAATGCATTCTCAAGAGACCTTTTCCGTGATAGACAAATGAGCTTCATACGAACAGTGATAGTAGGCACAAATGCGCTCGGCCAATTGCGAGGCTGTGAGCACCCTATTGGGTTCAACCACGGCACGCTTGCCATGCATCTACTTGGGTTCAATGGGATTGAGCCAGGGGCTTTGTTTGGGCAGAAACAAGGGCAGAATACGCACGCCTTTGCCCTCCGTTTTCACCTGGAGATGGTGTTCACGAATGAAGGATCGGACGATCTTGCTGTAATGCCAGGAGGCGTTGTCCCAGATCAGCAGCCACGCTCGTTTCCCCTGAGTCTCCAGTTGGGTGCAGCACCAGTCCAGAAACTGCGTTGTGAGGTTGCTCACCGGACGCCCATCTACGAAACGCAGCGACATCTGGGCGCGAATGGGGGCATCTGCCGGTCCTCGTTGCCACAAGACTCTGGTCTTGACCCAGAAAACTGGAGCAGGTAAACTTGAAGAAGTGGACTGCCACGGAAAGGGAAAAGACCATGCAGAAGACCCAGAGAACTTTTACACGAGAATTCAAAGTAGAAGCCGTTCAACTAGCCAAAACCAGCGATAAACCCTTAGCGCAGATTGCATGCGATCTGGGGATTGCGGACAGTACATTGCACCATTGGTGTAAGCTGTTCTCGGAACACGGGGAGCAGGCCTTTCCTGGCAGTGGGCATCAAATGCCCCAGGAGGAGGAACTTCGTCGTCTCAAGCGAGAGAATGAATTACTGCGGCAGGAGCGTGATATCCTAAAAAAGCTATCGGCATCTTTTCGCGCAGCCAAGTGTAACCTTCCAATTCATTGCCGAGCACTGCCAGGAGTACCCGATCCGCTTGCTCTGTCAGGTATTGGATGTCTCGGAGAGTGGCTATTATGCCTGGAAACACCGCGAGGTGTCCCAGCATGCACGAGAAGATGCCAGGCTCGCCGCTACTATTCAGCAGATCTACCAGGAGCAGACGCCCTCGTCTACGGCTCCCCACGCATTCATGCGATCCTCAAAGCGCGTGGCGTACACACCTCACGCAAGCGGGTTGCGCGGTTGATGCATGAGCTGGGCATCAGTGCCGCTGTCAAGCGGACGCGCAAACCGACGACGAGCAGCGATCCGCAGGCTCGCTTTGTGCCCAACACCCTCAAGCGGGACTTTGCTGCTGAACTCCCCAATGTGAAGTGGGGCACCGATACCAAAGCGGTGGAGACCGCGCGATCAGTGGTTGTACGTGGCGGCCATGGTGGATGTGTTTTCGCGCCTGGTCGTCGGCTGGGCGATGGCGGCCACGGAAGACGCCGCGTTGGTCGAACTGGCGTTGCGTATGGCGGTGGCCAGGCGGCACCCACAGGCGGGACTCTTGCATCACTCGGATCGGGGAACGGAGTTCACCAGCGATCGCTATCAAGCGGCCTTGCGGGAACTGGGGATCGAAGTCAGCGTGAGTCGGCCTGGCAATTGTTGGGAGAATGCGGCGATGGAGTCCTTTTTCGCCTCGCTGGCGAAAGAATGTACCAACCGGCGGCGCTTTCAGACCCGACAAGAGGCGCGTTCTGCCGTCTTTGAGTATATTGAGTGCTTCTACAATCCTCTCCGGCTCCATTCGACGTTGCAGTATCAGAGTCCTGTTCATTTTGAGCAGGCAAAAACAGCGGGGAAGGAGGAAGAATCGACAAGCCACGCGCACTGCCAACGGCCTGACGCATCGGTGGAAGACCGTAGTGGCTGTGTATGAGAGAAAAAAGCCCTGCACATTTTTTCGCTTCAATGGCACATTATGTTCCTGAGCTGACTTCTCAGGTGGTGTCAAGGTGAAGCGAAGCGGCCTTGACACCACCTGAGAAGTCAGCTCGACTTGGCGATGCCATTGAGGCAAAACGTACTTTCATTGATGATGCTGAACACAGCGAGCATCCAACTTTGATCTCTCCTTTTTTCTGGGGCAATTCCACTCGACAACTGTGAATGGCCTTCATGCGATGCTTCACAAAGCCCTGGATGATGCTGTTCGTTACAATCTCCTTGCCCGCAACGTCTGTGATGCAGTTTCACCACCGCGTCGAAGGCATTATGAGATTCAGCCGCTCTCGATGGAGCAGGCGCAACAGTTTCTGACCATCGCTAAAGGGCATTCACTGGAGGCGCTTTTTGTCCTTGCGATTACCACCGGAATGCGGCGAGGTGAAATCTTGGCACTCAAATCGCAAGATATTAATTTCTCGCAAACACACTCCAGGTTCGACGCATTTTCACACGCAGGCCAGGCAACAGATACATCGAAGCTGAGCCGAAAACCGAGAAGAGTCGGCGGAGCATTCTGCTCGCACCAATCGTCGTCACCCTGCTCAAGCAGCATCGCATGCGCCAGCTAGAGGCAAAGTTAAAGGCGGCGCTCAGTGGCAGGACCTGGATCTCGTCTTTTGTACCGCGTTCGGGACTCCGCTCAATCCATCGAAGGTTGTGGATCGATTTAAAACCCTGCTAAAGAGAGGAGGACTCCCTCCTATTCGCTTTCACGACCTGAGACACAGCGCAGCCAGCATTTTACTCAGCTTAGGTGTACATCCTAAAGTGGTCCAGGAGCTTCTGGAGCATAACCAGATCAGTATGACGATGAACATTTATAGCCATGTCTTACCAGGCATGCAGAAAGATGCAATGGCGAAGCTCAATGATGCACTGCAAGAACCGCCCGAGCAGAAGGAAACGGGAAACGATGAGTTCCCAGAAGAGAGGGATGAACGCCAATTTGGATAAGAATTTGAAATTGCTGTCAAAATTGCTGTCAAACCCCTCCTATCCCCAAAAGCCAAACGCCTCAAGCGGCTCTACAGGCCGCTTGAGACGATTTGAAAAATCTCATCAGTGCCGAAGGGGGGACTCGAACCCCCATGCCAGTTAAGGCACAACGCCCTGAACGTTGCGTGTCTACCAATTTCACCACTTCGGCTCATTTGACTTCCATTTCCTGGACACGCACTATACTACAGTATCTCTTGCGCCTTGTCAATAGTCTCTGAGGCCAATTTTTGGGGGTGATAGCAGTTTTGCTTGCTTCTCCTCTCCTCAGTGCAGCGCATGGATTATCATCCACGTGCTATACTTAGTATGTACCTGTTCCGTTCGGTTCCCTGTGGCGCGCGTAACCATCAGGTACGCGAGCCAGGGGGGATGTTGTGTGCCCGTGTGTTGAGGAGCTTATAGCATGTCTGAGCAGAGCGCGCCTATCTATGCGGCAATTGATGTGGGAAGCAATACAATTCATATTGTCGTGGCACACTGCACGGCTGACGACCTCACTATTCTCGCTGATGAAGTGGAGATGGTGCGCATTGGCGAGAGTGTAACGGCGACGGGAGCGATTTCAGAACAGAAACGCGATGCCGCTATTGCCACTATCCGGCAGTACCAGACGCTGGCCGAGCAGCATGGCGCGGAAAAGATTTTAGTGGTGGCAACCGAGGCGATTCGTAAGGCCAGTAATAATGCTGAGTTTATCAAGGTGGTCAAAGAGGCTACCGGCCTGGAGATGGTGCTGGTCGATGGCATGGTCGAAGCGACGCTAACCTTTATGGGAGCCACGTATCCGCTACGCCACGAATTTCACGCGCCCGATCTGATCGGTGTGATGGATATTGGCGGCGGCAGTACCGAGCTGGTGACGGCAGAGGACGAGCGGATTTTGTGGCGCACCTCGTTCCCACTTGGCTCTGGTTGGCTGCATGACCGCTATCTCCCCTCTGACCCACCGACGCGCGATGAATTGGAGGTAGCTCAGACTTTCCTGCACACCTTTATGGAAGGTATTCACCTGCAACAGGTACCTTCTGTGCTGATTGTCACCGGTGGTAGCGCAAATTCGCTGCTCTATCTGGTGCACGGGGCCTTCGGAGTGGAGCTAACACAGGAGCGTATGAGCTACGATGACCTGTTGCGCTGCCAGGGACTGCTCTATGCGTTACCGGCAGAGGAGATCGCGCGCCGCTTTCAACAACCACTGGGACGAGCATTGATTCTTCCCGCCGGGGCCAGCATTATCCAGGCGTTTATGCAGCACTTCCAGCTTGACGAGATTCGCGTCAGTCCTCACGGTATCCGCGAAGGCACGTTGCTGGCCTATGCTCGTTATGGGGAGCAATGGCAGGCAAAGATAGTGGCCCAGGTCGAGCAGCAGGAGCAGTGGTCAGAGGCGATAACATACGCTGATGATAGCACGCTTGATGAGTTGGTCGCCAGCGACGCAAGCTTTACGCAGATTGGACGACAGTTAATCATCGAGCGCGCGCAGAAGATGCTCGAATGGCGTGATGAGGTGTTACGCAATGAAGACCCGGAAGCGGTGCATAAGATGCGGGTTGCCACGCGCCGTCTGCGGGCTGCTTTAGATGCTTATGCTTCGCTCTGCGACCCGAAAGCTCTGCGGAAGGGCTATCGGAGCGTCAAGAAACTGGCAAATGCCCTCGGCAATGCGCGTGATGTGGATGTGTTAATTCAGCATTTGCAAGAACAGCTTGCTCAGATAGGCGATGAGCGCAGAGAAGGCATACGCTGGTTTATCGCACGCTTGAAGGAGTATCGTCAGCAGCAGCAGAGGGCGTTGGAATCCTTGCTGCTGCGTCTTGACGGAGATGCGCTGTTGGCTCAACTTGCGTCTTGTCTACCGGAAGGAGAGGAATGATGGCCAAAGCACGCCCCGTTCAAGGTCTCTCTTCCCAGGCACCATTGATCGATAATGTGCATCTGATCGTCAAGGCCAGGCTTGATGATCTGTATCAATGGAGCGGCTTTGTAGATCAGCCCTATGCTGTCCATGAACTGCATAATTTGCGCATTGCTGCGAAACGTTTGCGTTATACTCTGGAGCTTTTTGCCGCTGTACTTTCTGCTCAGACGCCGACGGTGATTGAGGAGCTAACGCGCCTGCAAGATATGCTGGGCGAATTGCACGATCATGATGTCGTGATTGCGCTCTTGCGGCTTTGCCTGGGGGGGCAGGATAGCGGCAGGGCTTATGAAGATATGTTATTGCAGGCCGGAAAAGGAAAAAAAGGCCGGAAAGGGGATATAGCCTTGCCACCTGCGTTAGTGGCGACATTGCTCAATCCCCAAACGTTGCCAGATGCAACGGAACGCTATGGTCTGGAATGTTTATTGTCAAGTTTGCAAGCTCAGCGTGAAAAATTGTACGCTAATTTTAGGCAATATTGGTACTATTTGCAAGGCAGGGATTTTCGTCGTGAGGTTCTGGCGACATTGAACGCATAATGTCAGGTGGTTAATTTGCTGCGTTGCTGTATCATGTGACAGCGTTGTCCCCCAGCTCTTCAAGAAGGATAGAGATAGAGCTTCGGCAGCGTGGTTATCTCTTTAGATAGGTAAATGTATTCGAGGAACGATCTACCCACTGATGGGGGAACCTGCAATGATATCAAACTCGCTTGAGGATGTAAGTTGGTGGCAGCAGACACAACCTACTGCTGAAGAATTGTATCTTAGCGGTGGGTTGCTAGTAGAGGACTGGCCACATGCCCGTCAGGTGGCGCGTCTCTCTGCGCAACTCTTTGAGGCAACACGGGTATTACATAAAATGGGTGAAAGAGAAATGCTTTTGCTTGATCGGGCGGCTCTTTTGCATAATACTGGTATGATGGTCGAGATGCGCCGTCATCATAAACATTCGTTTCGTTTGATTAAAGATACGCCTCTGCCCGATTTTAGTGAGCAAGAGCGCTATGAAATAGCCTGTATTGCGCGTTATCATCGGCGCGCCTTGCCCAGCCGCCAGCATGAGGAGTACGCTGCTCTTGGGCGAGCAGCGCGTAAGCGCGTCTCGGTATTAGCTGCGTTACTGCGTATAGCCGATGCGCTTGACTATAATCATGATGGACGGGTGTTGAGCCTGAATGTTGACGAAGCGCATTGCAACCGAACGATATGGGCGGTTCAATTGCATATTCGTGCATTGGCCGATCTCGATGAGGAATTGGAAAACGCCTATGAGAAGGCCGATCTCTTCGAGAAGGTTTTCTCGCGCAAAATACGGTTCACAGTGGAAAAACAAATGTAACATCCATTATATAATATTGGGGTATGACAGCCATGAGGGGTGTCATGCCCCAATATCGTGCTAGCGTCCCGCCGGGACGATTTTCTCTACCGCCGGAACGATCTCGGTGGTCAGTACCTCGAACGGCTCGGCCTCATGCACATTGCGCAGACTGAAAATGGCCTGATCTACGCCCAGAGCCGCAAGGGCCGCGAAGTAGTCTATTGCGGCAGCAGGGGTCATGCTGCCATTGCGACCGTCGCGCGTAATATACAGGCTATCCAGCGTAGTCTTCTCAATAGCCTCGTAGGGTCGCCCAAAGGTCTGGCAGTGGTTGCGCAGGATGTCGAACTTGCGCTTAACCTCGTCATGGCCCAGGCGCGCGAAGATGTTGCAGGCATCGCCATACTGGGCGACCAGCCGCAATGTCTTCTTTTCGCCTGTACCACCGATCAGAATGGGCGGATGAGGCTTCTGGATAGCCTGTGGCGAGTTCAGTGGACGCTCTAGCTGATAGTATTTTCCCTCGAAAGGCTTTTCATCGCCGGCCCACATTTGCAGCGCGATCTGCAACGTCTCTTCAAGCCGCTCGAAGCGTTCGGCCAGTGGGGGGAAAGGTACGCCCAGGCCGCGATGCTCCTGCTCGTTCCAGGCTGCGCCAATGCCAAAATAGGTACGTCCGTGTGATAGCACGTCCAGGGTCGTCGCTGTTTTCACCAGCAGGCCCGGATGGCGATAGGTCACGCCTGTGACCATTGTGCCCAGCTTGATGCGGTTGGTACGCGCAGCGGCAAAGGCCAGCGCACTCCACCCCTCAAGCATCTCATGCTCCGCCGGACCCACAGTGCGGATTTGAAAGAAGTGATCCATGACCCACAGACTATAAAGACCGGCCCGCTCGGCACGTTCCGCGATCAGGCCAAAGGTATCGCCAAGCTGATTCTGGTCGTCTGACCAGGTGAAATTGGGAACCTGTAATCCCAGACGCATAACACAAAATCCTCTTCTCTATCATTTATGATGAAGAATGGCAACTCTGACGAAAGATGTCATCAGTTGCCATCAATAGTATATAAAAGAAAGTATTGCAAAGGCAAGCGGCTTAGCGTCGTATGCGCATTGCTCCCCAGGGGCCAATCATCGTCGGTGGCTCTTCTGGCACAGGTTGAGCGGCCAGAGCCTGTGCACTGACCATCTGCTCACGCAATGTGCTAATCTGGCTGAGCATAAGCTCTTCCATCGAGCCTTGTTGTGTGCTAATCCAGCGCCTCGCGGATAAGTTGTTCTTTGTACATTGCATCTTTTCTCTCGTGCTATACAAACAATTATCACAGGCATATACGATAGATAGCCGCAAAAAGTTTGGATACATATGCAAATATACAGTGGATAGGCTTTGCTATAAAACCTACTTGACGAGGGGCAGCAGGAGCTGACGATGCTCTTCACAGAACCAGAAGAGCGGGAACATATCTGCTTCAATGGCACTCATCACATTGTCCAGCGCGCGCCATGCCATTTCGTATTCGCCAGGCGTCACTCCCTCTGTTCCCAGCGCCTCGTCTAGCTCATCTACATCCAGGACATTGATATGGCCGTTAGGAGAAATATCCAGGTCGAGATAAAGGTCGTCGTACCAGAGGATGCCCTGTTCGTCAAGCCAGTGCCGTTTGCAGATATCCAGATACCAGCGTACCAACTCACCTTGCTCGTTGAAGATCGAGGTAAGCGCATAGGGTTCGTGGTCGGGAAAGTGCTGAAGCCACTGGTAGCCTTTATCGGCCAGACACACACGTTCGTTGCCGTGTGTGACAATGAGCGGTTCAATCACTTTGTCGATATAGAAGAGCGCTACATAGCCTTTGAAGGAAGACTCTTCAATACGGGTGAGGGCAAAACGGCGCTGAAGGATACGCCACCAGTCTACGCGATCAGCTCGCTTGCGTTTCATGGCCATCTTCTTTCTTTATTATCAATGCGTCATACAGTGTTTTATTGTTCCATATTGTACAGACGCATGTCTATAGGGAGGCTCTCATGGCCGGATAGGCGGCAAGGCAAATCTATAATGATTGTTTGCCAGTTGCTGCTATCTGAAGACTCTTGTCTGTTATAATGATTTCGTGGTCAGCCTTTACGAGATTGTAGAGAGGAGAAGAACTGCTATGCGCTTGAGACGCTCGGAATTATCGACGCCGGCCAGTAATGAACGAATGATAGAGAAGGCAGCCAGTAGCGACGCCGATCTGGTATTTCTGGATCTGGAAGATTCGGTTTCCCCGAATGAGAAAGTAGCCGCACGTGGAAAGGTCATTCACGCGCTGAAAACGTTAGATTGGGGTAAGAAAACGCGCGCAGTGCGTATTAACGATATTGGTACAGAATATGCCTATCAGGATATTATCGCTATTGTAGAGGAGGCGGGTGAGTATTTAGACCTGCTGATTGTGCCTAAAGTGAAGGCAGCACGTGATGTCTGGTGGGTTGATGTGCTACTGACACAGATCGAGCAGCGCCTGCATCGCACGCGGCCCATCGGCCTGGAGGTGCTGATCGAGGAGGTGGAGGCGATGATTCACGTTGAGGAGATCGCACGTGCCAGCAGTCGGTTGGAGGCGCTGATTTTCGGTCCTGGTGATTATAGCGCTTCGCAAGGGGTTGACGCACAATATATTGGCAACGATCTGGATATCTATCCTGGTGATCTCTGGCATTATGCGCGCAACAAGGTTGTTATCGCCGCGCGCGCCGCCGGTATCGATGCTATCGATGGCCCTTATCTGGACTTCAAGAACACGGATGGCTATCGCCGCGAATGTATGCGTGCGAAGGTGTTGGGCATGGTTGGCAAGTGGGCTATTCATCCCAATCAGATCGAGATTGCCAACGAGGTCTTTTCGCCCGCTCCACAGGAGGTTGCCCGCGCCCGCGCTATCGATGCGCTCTACCGCGAGGCGCAGGCTAAAGGTCTGGGTGCTGTGGCTTATGAGGGCAAGATGATTGACGTGGCAGTGGTCAGAAATGCCCGCAATATCATTCAGAAAGCCGAGTTGATCGGTATGTGAACGCCAAAACCTGGGTTCTATCACCATCCGGGCATACTATACAGATGTATTGCAGTTATGAGAGGATAGTTATGCAGCAGAAAGAAGATCACGTGGGAGATGTGCAGGCCTGGCAGAACAGGATGCTCCCTACTTTTCCCCCACCTCAGCAACTCGTTGTGTACGATATTCGTCAGACATCAACAGATGCACGCCTGACGCTTAGCGCACTGGTGGGCCTGATTCATCGCACGCAGGTTTCCATCTATCTTATCTACAAAGATGACGACCTTTTCTGGCTGCAATCTTGCTTACAGGAGATCCCCCATGAGCGGCCCAACATCGTCGGCGACGAGGTATTGTCAGTGTTACTGACGACACATCGGCAACTCGTACAGGGTATGATCGTTTATGACCCGGCGCTGCTCGATACAATCAATGTTGCCACAATGCTGGCGGGCCAGAAGAATGCGCTGGTCGTGGCTCCAACGCAGGTTCAGGCGTTGCAGGAGCGCTATCAACTGTCCGTGCTGGTCGATTTACGTGCTTATCAATGGCGCAGCCGCTTACAGGCATATGCGTGGGCGTACCAGCACCTGCTTGCCGACGCTTCGCCACAGCTTGTGGCCGGACTAAATCCGACCATCGTTGATTATTTACGCTCATACCTGATTGCCACGCGCACCTTTATTTACTGGCTCGATGCGCGCGCTTATCTGCCCGACCTGAGTGTGGGGCTGCTCTCCGAACAACACTTGATGCAACAGATTCTCGCCCATTTTGCGTATCGCGCTGTGCATCTCGGCTGGTTTATTGATGAAGGAACCGGTGTTAATCTCACCTCGTCTGTCGCCATACCGGTGCTGGCAAGCGATTACTGCACGAACCTGGAGGTGTGGAGTGCGGTACAGCCTCTTTCCCAATCGACACTGACAACGCGCTCCACAACGGGCATGGAGGCGATCAAGACAGATAAGGTTTATGTCTCTTTTACTATCAGCGATGGTGATAATCTTCAGTATTGCCAGCACCGCATGGGGCAACTCTGGCGTGAGCCGCTCCGTGGCTCTTTCCCACTGGGCTGGACAATCTCACCGGTTTTGCACGAAGCCGCTCCCGCTCTTGCATCCTACTATCTCAATAGCATGACCGCGAATGATGAACTGGTTGCCGGGCCAAGTGGCGCAGGCTACATGTATCCCACATCCTGGCCGAAGGGCCAGCTAAGCCCATTTTTGCAGCGTACAGGGCAAATGATGCAAGCTATGCATCTATCTGTGCTGAGTGTGCTGGATGCGAACATCTTACAGCGTATTGGCATTCCTTTCGCGTCTTATCTTACCGGTATGAATTTCGCAGGGAAAGAGCAGCAGCGACAATATGTTCGTGAATTGTCATATTATGGGTTAAGAGGTATCTTAAGCGGCTCTGGCTTCTTCTATAATTGCTGGCATATAGAGGATAAAATACCCGTTTATCAAAACCTGGGTCTGGCCGCTAGTGCAGTTCAAATTGTTCAACAGGTGACGCGCGCTGTATATTTACATAGACAGCGCCCGCTCTTTCTTAATATCTATTTGCTGGCATGGGATATTACGCTAGCTGAGATCAAAAAGGCGATGGAGCAGCTAGAGCGCGACTATGAATTTGTGCTACCGGGGCAATTATTGTCGATGCTGGCGGAGACGATGGCATGAGTGAACGTACTTCTACAGTACCGGCGGGCGCATATGTATTGCAACATGGGGTGCGTCTTGAGCAACAGAATGAACAGATGCTGGCTCTCTGCGATTATCCTTTGCGCGTGTTGCGGCTCAAACCTGCCCAGGCACAGCTCTTACAGCTTTGTACGGAGCCAAAGACGTGTACACAACTGGCAGAAATGTTGGCGTTGCCCATCAAGCGTGTTGAAGCTTTGTGCGATCAGTTGCGCTGGCGTGGATTGCTGGAAGCTGGCCCTGCGCTACCTCCTGCCACGTGGCCACCTGTCTCGGTCATTATTCCCTCTTATAATCGCGCGCGTGAACTGGAGCGTTGTTTACAATCACTCCTGCGTCAGAATTATCCTGCCGCGCTGGAGATCATCGTGGTTGATGATGCCTCAACTGATGATACCTGTGCGATGGTAGAGCGCTATATGCAGAAGGCGCTGCCACCGAATACAGCGTTGCGACTGCTACGACATAGGCGACGTGTGGGTGTTGGCACGAGCCGGAACGATGGGGCTGCATCGGCTCAGCATGCCTTGCTGGCCTATATCGATAGCGATTGTGTCGCCTCGTCTAACTGGCTATGCGAACTGGTGCCTGCGTTTCAGCAAGCGGCGATTGGTGCAGTCGGCGGGATGATTCGTGCCTTTAAGCGTGAGAGTCTGTTGGGACGCTACGAGGATGCGCGCTCCTCGCTCTTCATGGGGCAGCGTGCGCAGCAGGTCAAACGCGAAGGGCCACTGACGTATCTGCCAACGGCCAATTTTCTCGTGCGCCGCGCGCTCTGGCAACAACTGGGTGGTTTCGCCAACCTCAGTCTGGGAGAGGATGTCGATTTCTGTCGTCGCATCATTGATAGTGGGGCGAGTATCCTCTATTTGCCCCGTGGCGTCGTCTACCACGATTATCGTACCAGCCTGCCAGCGTTTTTGCGCACTCGTATGGCTTATGCCTCATCCGAAGCCAGTTTGCTGCTGCGCCATGCCGTCGAGCGCCGTGTTCTGTTTTTGCCGCCCGAATCCGCTCTTTTTGCCTCTGCTACCCTGGGAGGCATAGCATCAAGCGCACCACTGAGTATCACCACAGGCATACAGAGTACCTATCGTCGCCGTCCCGCCTCGTGGCTCCTGCAAGCTGGGATGTTTCTTTTAGCCATCATAACCTGTCTGATCGGTTCGCAGCGTCGTTTGAAAGCGTTAAGGGCGCAACGGGTGTCATTGGGAGCTTTCACCGTGTTGAAGGCAACGGTACGCGGACATCTCTCCTACATGTATCACCTCTGCCGCCACCTCACGCGCTATTATACCTTGCCGGCGCTGCTGATCGGGTGGCTCCTGCCGCCGATACTGGTATGCCTTTTGCTAATGTGTGCCATTGTGATCGGGGTTGATTACGTGCGTTTGAAGCCACGCATAAATATAGCCGCGTTTGCCCTCTGTGCGCTGCTCGATGATTGTGCCTACGAAATCGGCGTTGTGCAAGGCTGCATTCGGCATAGAACGTGGAAACCGCTTGTGCCGGTGATAAAGCATAAAATATAAGTTTTAACGTTCGAAGCTCTGTAGGAACACACTTATGAATTTTTTAACCGAAATCGACGATGGTACCATCCCGTAGGGGCGTGATGAATCACGCCCTGTTCGCGGCCTGACAGGCGAACAGGGCGTGATGAATCACGCCCCTACTTCGCTGGTGAAAATTCAGAATCATGCACCTACGGGTTAAGGTTTATTATCACGTCCATGCGGAATGTCAGGCCAGTACGCATTCGGGGTCACGGATGCTCAGCTTTTGATGCACGAACCATTTGGTAGCGGGGCAACCGCCGTGACAGACGTTGTATTGGCCACAGCCGGAGCAGGCACCACTACCCATCTTACGATAGTAGTCGAAGAGGGTAGATTGCTGCCAGATTTCGCGGAAGCTTTGTGTATGCAGGTTGCCTGCCTCGAACTCTGGAGCCTGGAAGAAGGCGCAAGGGTAGACCTCGCCTTCGGGACAGATACAGCAGGTCGCGGTTGCCGCGCCACAGGTATCCAGTCCGGCCAGCTTGTGTCCGAGTGCGTTGAGGTGGAAGAACGAATCGGCGGTAAGCACGTCGGGATGCGCACTGAGCCAGACGGTAAATTCGCGGTATTGCTCCTGTGTCGGGTGCAGGTCTTCCCACACATCGCGGCCTCGACCGGAGGGACGCAGGCGGGTGACGCGCAATTTTGCGCCGAAGCTGACGGCAATCTCATAGAGCCTATCTAACTCATAGAAGCTGTGGCGCGTTAAGACCGAATTGACCGTCAGGCTATGTTGCTCGGCAGCCAGCAGTTCCAGTCCACGCAAAGCACGTGTGAAGACGCCTTTGCCACGTATACTATCGTTGGTGCGTTCTGTGCCACCATCGAGACTGACCTGGAAATAGAGCGGATTGAACTGTTTGAGGCGTCTGGCGCGTTCGGTCGTAATCAGGGTGCCGTTGGTGCTGACGCACATCACCAGTCCGCGTTCGGTACAGCGTTCCAGCACTTTCCAGATGCCTGGATAGATGAAAGGTTCGCCACCGCCGAAGTGAATCTGAAAGACCTGCATATCGGCCAGTTCATCGACCAGCGCCAGCGCTTGCGTTGTAGTCAATTCGTTGGGGCGGCGGCGACCGGAGGCCGAGAGGCAATGGACGCAGGCGATATTGCAGGCAGCGGTAATCTCCCACGTGACGGTAATCGGGGCCGAAAGGCCACCTTGCAGGAAGCGCTGTGAACCGCGCTGTGTTGGAGGGGGCTGTGGTGCAGGTGTGCCCGCCTCTTGCAGCGCATTCAGCGCCAGGGGATGAATAGTGCCGATATGGCGTGGAGAACGCTCAATAAAACGCACAAAATCCGTCATTGTGGAAGAACTCCTCTCGTGACATACATGTTGCGAAGTCGATTATATCTCTTGCTGGATGTAACCGCGCTCGATGAGATTGTCTAGCGCGGCATAGAGTTTCTGTTTGCTGCTCTCGGAATAGCGCCTGTGCGCAATAGCGGCGCTGACATTTCCATCGTACTGCTGCTGACTCTCGATCAGCAAATCGATCAGTTGCGGAGAATTGATGAACGAGAGCGCGCCACGATCCGCGCACCCATATTTATAGAGGATGCCACCGAAAGACTCGCGGCGAATCTTGACCTCCGGCATCAGGCGGTAGGCGGTAGAGGGTTGAGGCATAAAGATCTCCTGGCATAAATGTAGAGAATCGCTTTGATACAACAAGCATATCTGGAAAAGCGTGAGGCGTCAAGCGCTCGCCCGGCGAATTATTGCTTGTTTCTTGACAATATCTCATCGGTCTGATACGTTTGCTTTAAGTATCTCATCTGTATATTTTTGTAGAGTTGTGGACGGCCAGGGAAGGCCGTCCTGACACGCAGAAGAGGAGCTACGAGGCAATCATGGCGGGTTATCTTTTTCTAGCTGGCGGCGCTGAATTTCAGGGCGTTATGCAGCAGCCGGACCTGCGTGCGATAGAGCTGGCAGGTGGCTTGAATGTGCCGATTAGCGTCTTGCCTACGGCGGTGGCGGCTGACCAGCGTTATCAGACAATGGGGTCACGGGCACGGCTCTGGTTTCGTGAACTGGGGGCTAAAAGAGTTGAGGTGCTGCCGGTGACGGACAAGCGTTCGGCCAACGATCCCTGGATGGCGAATTATATCAGCCAATCGCGCCTGATCTATTTGACGGATGGTTTTGTGACTTACGCGCATCGCACCTTGCAAGGAAGTGCCTGCCTGGAGGCGATGCGCGATGCATATAAGAAAGGAGCGGTGCTGGCTGGTAGCGGGGCGGGAGCCATGCTGCTCTGCCAGTTTTATTTTGCGCCCGCTCAGCGCCAGATTGCCGCCGGTTGGGGCTTCTTGCCCAATACCTGCGTGCTACCACATCATGACCTCTTCGGTGTTGGCTGGGTAGAGAGATTGACGCGCGCCATCCCAGAGATTGTGGTGTTGGGCATTGACCAACAGACCGCCATCGTCGATGACGGTGAAGCTGGCAGAAGGGTTGACTGGAGCATTTACGGGCAGGGAGGTGTGACGCTCTACCGTCATAATGTTCCCGTGCGCTACAATGTAGGGCAGCGCTTAATCGATAGTTTTAAATAGGGCTGGGATTATGAATTTTTTCCCCCGAAACCGGCACTGGCCTCATCCCGTAGGGGCGTGATGAATCACGCCCTGAGAGGGGCCTGACGGGCGAGCGGGGCGTGTTTGATTATGGCCTGAGAGGGCTAACGGGTGAGCGGGGCGTGTTTGATTATGGCCTGAGAGGCTAACGGGCGAGCGGTGTATGATTTATCACGCCCTGAGAGGAGCCTAACGGGTGAGCGGGGCGTGTTTGATTATGGCCTGAGAGGAGCCTGACGGGCGAGCGGGGCGTGATGAATCACGCCCTGAGAGGAGCCTGACGGGCGAGCGGGGCGTGTTTGATTATGGCCTGAGAGGGGCCTGACGGGCGAGCGGGGCGTGATGAATCACGCCCCTACGAGATCGCCGATTTCGATGGTTAAAATTTATTATCCCATCCGTGTGGGATTGATGGAAGAACTTTATGACGGGCTATCTTGTCTTAGAAGGCGGGGCCGAGTTCGGTGGACGCATGGCCGAACCTGACCTTCGCGCGCTGGTGCTGGCGGGTGGCTTCGATGCTCCTGTACGCATTATTCCCACAGCCGCTGCCCCCGACAACAATCATCGACGAGCCGGAAACAATGGCGTCAACTGGTTTCGCTCGCTGGGCGCAACCAACGTTGCGTCTTTGCCTCTGGTTGATCGTGCTTCCGCGAACGATCCGGTCATCGTCGCGCAACTCCGTCAGGCACACCTGATCTACATGCTCGGCGGTTTTACAGGGTATCTGGGCGAGACATTGGCGAACAGTGCCAGCTATCAGGCTATGTGCGAGGCATACGAGGCGGGCGCGGTGATTGCCGGTAGCAGCGCGGGTGCGATGGTGATGTGCCAGTATTACTTTGACCCTTCACAGCGGCGTATCGTGCAAGGATTGAACTTCGTTCCCAATGCCTGTGTGCTTCCCCATCACGACACTTTTGGCAAAGGCTGGGCACACAATCTCTCCCAACTATTGCCAGAGGCCGTGCTGCTCGGCATCGACGAGCGTACCGGCATGATCGACGACGGTAGCGCGGGCCACCGGACAGGCTGGCACGTTTATGGCCAGGGCGATGTAACCATCTATCGTCATGGTAAAGCTACCGTGTATCCGGCGGGAACGGAGTTTGTAGATGCATTTGCATGATCTGGTGTTGTTCCCTTAATCCTCTATAGGGGCCGATTTATCGCATCCGCGTAGCAGAAGTTGACGGGCAATGGGGTACGTAGACGTGGTAAACCGGCCCTACAGAGGACAAAAACCCCTTGTTTTTAGCACATTTCCCTGGTATACTTCCACATAAAGGTTAGTGTGAAGAGTACACCTTTTCTTTTTTGTCTGCCATGTAAGTGTATTTTGTACACTTAGTTAGTGTGGAAAGTACACTAATGCAAGGGAGAAGCCGACATGGGACAATCTCAAAGAGGCCATACCGAGTTTGATGTGGTGATCGTGGGGAGCGGCATCGCGGGCCTTTCGACCGCGTTACGTCTGCCGGAGGGGATGCGGGTGGCCTTGTTTACGAAGGGCCAGCTTGGCGAGAGCAACACGCGCTATGCTCAGGGCGGCATCGCGGTTGCGGTCGGCGAGGATGACAGCCCCCAACTGCATTTTCAGGATACGCTGGCGGCGGGTGCGGGCCTGTGCGATGCGGAGGCAGTGCGCGTGCTGGTAGAAGAAGGCCCGGCTGCGGTACACTGGTTGATGCAGATGGGCGTGCAGTTTGATCACGTGCCACCGGGCGAGCAGGCCACACACGCGACGGTGGAGGGTCTGCTGCTCGGACGAGAGGCGGCACACTCGCGCTGGCGAGTGTTACATGCTGGTGGCGATGCCACCGGGGCGGCCATTGAGCAGGCGCTAGTCAAAGCCGTGCGTGAGCGTACCTCGATTACGCTGTATGAGGAGAGTTTTGTACAGCGCTTGCTGGTTGAGCAGGATGTTTGTTGTGGCGTTGAGGCATTATTGCCCGATGGACACGTGTGGCAGGTACGCGCACCGGCAACCGTCCTGGCGAGCGGCGGCGCGGGCAATCTCTGGTTACGCACCTCGAATCCGCTCGGAGCCACTGCTGATGGTCTGGCGCTGGCCTGGGAGGCGGGCGCGGCCCTGAGCGACCTTGAGTTTATGCAGTTTCATCCGACTGTGCTAGTGACTGATGATGGCTCACATCTGATCTCCGAGGCAGTGCGCGGTGAAGGGGCCTATCTGCGCAATCATGCCGGTGAACGCTTCATGCCGCACTATAGCCCGCAAGCTGAACTGGCCCCACGCGATGTCGTGGCGCGCTCTATCCTTAGCGAGATGTTGCGTGAGCGGGTAGGATACGAATACCTTGATCTACGTCACCTGCCTGCCGAGAAGATGCATGCGCGTTTCCCCACCATCTCTGCCATTTGTCGCCGTCATGGCCTTGATCTCACCAGCGATCTCCTGCCTGTTGCCCCTGCTGCCCACTATTGCATGGGTGGTGTGATGGTCGATACCTGGGGTCGCACGACGCGCGCCGGACTCTATGCCGTCGGTGAAGTCTCCTGTACAGGAGTGCATGGTGCGAATCGACTGGCAAGCAACTCCTTATTAGAGGGGTTGGTCTACGGGTTGCGCGTAGCCGATAGCTTGAGTGGTACGCGGTCGATGCCGTCGTTTACACAGCATGCTCGTAGTATCGTAGCAATTCCCTATCAAATTTCTTTTAAACATGATAGATCGTCCTGTAGTGCAGATGAGCAAATTATACAGCAAATCCGGCACACACTCAGAGAAGTGATGTGGCAGGATGTCTCGTTGATTCGTGAGGAGCAGGGCTTGCGGAGCGCTTTGGCTACCGTCCATGCCTTGTATGAGCAACTGTCTGGTAGCAAACACGAGCAAGCAGTGCATTCCTGGTCTTACGAACGTGCTGTGCGTGCGCAAGAAACCATTAATATGCTGCATACGGCTGAACTGGTGATTATCGCAGCGTTGCAGCGCCGCGAGAGTCGTGGCAGTCATTGGCGTAGCGACTATCAGGAGAGCGATGAGCGGTTAGCGCATCTGCACTATGTCTTGCAACCTGTGCAGGAAGCTAGCGAGGTGATGGCGCATGTATAGAGTACCGACTGAACTGATCAGAGCAGCGCTGGAAGAGGATGGGGCGTGGAACGATATTACCACACTCAGCACGGTGCCGGAGCAGGAACTGGCGGAGGCGCATATTGTTACGCGGCGCGAGGGCGTGATTGCTGGTCTGATGGTCGCGGCTGAGGTGTTCCGCACCTTCGACGCGCGCGTGCAGGTCGAGATGCTGGTGGCGGAGGGCAGTCATGTTGGTCCCAACGCGGTACTGGCCCATATCAGTGGCCCGGCGCGCTCCATCCTGAGCGCCGAGCGCGTGGCGCTGAACTTTCTAGGACATCTCTCCGGTATTGCCACACAGACCAATCGCTGTGTGCGCGCGCTCGAAGGTACACGTGCGCGTATGCTGGATACACGCAAGACGACGCCGGGGCTACGCGCGCTGGAGAAGGCAGCGGTACAACTGGGTGGCGGACAAAACCACCGTTTTGGCCTGCATGACGGTGTGCTGATAAAGGACAATCATATCAAAGCGGCGGGAGGCGTGGCGCAGGCGGTGCGAGCGGCGCGTGTACAGGCACCACACCTGCTCAAAATTGAGGTTGAGTGCGAGACGCTGACCGACGTGCGCGAAGCGTTAGAGGCGCAGGCCGATGTGATTCTGCTGGATAACATGGACATTGCCACCATGCGCTCTGCGGTCGAACTTATTCGCGGGCAAGCCCCGCGTGTGTTGATTGAAGCTTCCGGCAATATTGGTACTGACCCCGCGAAATTAGCCGCCGTGGCCGCGACCGGCGTAGATTTCATCTCATCCGGTGCCTTAAC
>DAOTVZ010000264.1:0-11543 GCA_034436045.1 Ktedonobacteraceae bacterium
TAGGCCAGGCTGCCGGTAAATTCAGGCACGAGGCGCACGTCGTAGCGATAGGAGCCGTCCAGTTCGCGTTTGGTGTAGGTCATAGGCAAGACGTGTTGTGGCAGGGCCGAGTCATCATGTACCTCACCGTAGACCAGTTCGACCAGGAGATCGTCGGGCGTCAGGCCGTCGGCGCGCACCCAGGCACGAACATCGATGCCTTCACCCAGGCTCAGTTGACCGTCGCGGCGACCGTCGATGTAGAGTTCCAGGCTGTTCCACTTCTGACGCACGCGCTCTTTCCACTCGGCCAGCACGCGCATCTGCTTGTAATGATCCTGCTCCATCTCCTTACAGCGCTGCATCTCCGGCACATAGTAGCGTGTGGTGTACTCCTTCACCATGCGGCGCATGCTGTACTGTGGCGCGCACGTGCGAACGGACTCTTTCATATAGTTGACCCAGCGGTGGGGAATGCCATGTTCGTCGCGGTCGAAGAAAGTAGGTATGATCTCCTCTTCCAGCAGGCGGTAGAGAGAAGCGCTATCGGCATCGGCCTGGATATTCTGGTCGGCATACTCGCGCTCCTCGCCGATGGCCCAGCCATTCTTGCCATTGTATGCCTCGGCCCACCAGCCGTCCAGGATGCTACAGTTGGGCAGGCCGTTGAGGGCCGCTTTTTGTCCGCTGGTACCACTGGCCTCGTAGGGGCGAATGGGATTGTTGAGCCACAGGTCTGTACCGGAGACCAGGTAGCGGGCCATGTCGATGTCGTAGTTCTCTAGCAGGACGATCCTGCCCTTGAGCGCACCGCGCGAGAGCCGATAAATCTGCTCGATCAGCGCCTTACCAGGTTCATCGGCGGGATGAGCTTTACCGGCAAAGATGATCTGTACGGGACGCTGTGGATTGTTCAGGATGCGCTGCAAGCGTTCGATGTTGCGGAAGATCAGCGTGGCGCGTTTATAGGTGGCGAAGCGACGCGCAAAGCCGATAATCAGCGCGTTGGGGTCGAGAATGTGTTCTAGCTCCTCAATTTGCAGGGCACCTTCGCCCAGGCGCAGATGCTGTTGTTTGAGGCGCTGGCGTGCGTAATCGATGAGGGCCTGTTTCCTGAGCTGGTGTGCCTGCCAGAACTCGTCGTCGGGCAGATTGTGGATATTGCTGTCCCAGAACTCCTGATCGTCGATGTAGCGGCCCCACTCGCCAAGAGAGCGTGAATAGAGGGCATTGATCTCCGGCGCGATCCAGCTTGGGCTATGGATGCCGTTGGTGATATGGCCAATCGGCACCTCGCTGACATCCAGGCCGGGCCAGAGGAACTGCCACATCTTGCGCGAAACCTCGCCGTGCAGCTTGCTGACGCCGTTGTGCTGACCGGTCAGGTGCAGCGCCAGGACAGTCATGCCGTAGGTAGCGCCCCAGCCATGATCTTCGCGCGCGATCTCCATAAACTGGTCGCGGGTCAGGCCAAGTTGACCCCAGTAGGAGCCGAAATAACGATCAATCAGGTCGTAGTTGAAGGTATCGTTACCGGCAGCGACGGGGGTGTGTGTGGTGAAGAGCGAGTTGGCACGCACAATCTCACGCGCTTCGTTGAAGCTCATGCCAGATGCTACCAGTTCGCGGCAGCGTTCCAGGCTCATGAAGGCGGCGTGGCCCTCGTTGATGTGCCAGGCGGCAGGCGAGATGCCCAGGGCGCGTAGCGCGCGCACACCACCGATGCCCAGCACGATCTCCTGCGAGATACGCATCTCGCGGTCTCCCCCATAGAGACGAGCCGAGAGTTCGCGGTCGTTGGGGGCGTTGGGTGCGACATCGGTATCCATCAAATAGAGTGGGACGCGCCCGACCTGAAGTTTCCAGATTTTCGCGTAGATGCGGCGACCGGGCAGATCGACGCTAATCATGACCTCGTTACCATCGGGGCCTGTGGCGGGTACGGCGGGAGCTTCAGAGAAGTGCAACTTCTCGTAGAACGCTTCCTGGATGCCGTCGCGGGTGATGCGTTGCGTGAAATAGCCCTGTGGGTACAGGAAACCTACGCCGACCAGGGGCAGGCCGAGGTCGCTGGCCTCTTTGCAGTGGTCGCCGGAGAGAATGCCCAGGCCGCCGGAGTAGATGGGCAATGACTCGTGCAGGCCGAATTCAGCGGAGAAGTAGGCAATGACCTGATCGGCATGTTCGGGATAGACGCGCCCGAACCAGGTTTCGTCGGGACGCGGGTGCATATAGTGATCGAAATCGCTAATAACGCTATCGTATTGCTGTAGATAGTCGGCGTTCTCCGCCGCCTGCTCCAAACGTTGCGGATCGACCACGCTCAGAAAGCGCACCGGGTTGTGTCCGACCTCTTCCCACATGTGTGGATCGAGCGTGCTATAGAGAGCGCGTGCTTCCGGGTGCCAACTCCACCACAGATTGTATGCCAGCTCATATAGGCGACTGATACGGGCAGGCATAATGGGGAAGACCGTCATGCGACCATAAATTTTCACTGAACTACGTTTCCTTTCTTCGCTTGCAGAGGTAATAGCTACCTTCTCCGGGTCTTGCCACGGCCACTCGCTGTCGATGGTATCGACCAGAAATGAGGTGAGCGACGGGCGGGAGAAACAATATATAGGGTGCGAACGCAGGCGTTCCATGCGTGTTATCGGATGTTCTTGTTATCAGTATATCGTGTAGAAGAAAAGGAGGTCAACTTTTCGTGGTTTTGCCTGTTTGCCACGCATCGTGAAAGCATCTGACGAACGTCCTGCTCACCCTGCCTTGCGCTCGTCCTGCCTTTCCGTTATACTTGCTTGTACATAATGGCTAACGTTTGCAGACAAAAGAGTCTGGTGATTGGCGGATGAGTCATAAAATGAAACGGCAGGAACAGCCGTCGAATACGCTCAGTGCTATTCTTGGCGCTATCTTGCTGCTCGGTTGCTTTATCTGGTTGGGCTGGTTGCTGCTTCATCAGCAAACTATGCCACTAAAACTCCTGTTTCCGAGAAGTACCGCGACGGCGGCGGCGAATAATACAATGGTGCAGGTGCCACCATTACTGGCTGAGGGGATCACGCTGGGAGCGCCGGGAGGGCAACCGGTGCTGAGTCAGCAGCAGGCACTGGCGTTGGCAGCGCAGCTTGAACCGGATGCGGCGGCGCAGGCAAAAACGATCACGGCCCGCTATGTGCTGCTCAACTACCCGAATGTTAGCACGCCCGCGACACATGCAAACCTAAATAATGTGCCCGCCTGGATGATCTGGTATCAAAAAGTTCCCTATGTACCTGCCGATGCTTCGGTCGATCCAACGCCTTTTCCTCACTCATACCATGACCTGTATGTCTTCATTGATGCGACGAGTGGCAAAGAACTATTGGCGGTATGGGCCTGAGACCCACACCGCCATCCAGCTTTGAAAATCACAAAATAAAAATTGGTACTAATTGGCTATGCAAAGAGTCCCAGGAGTACCCTTGCTTTAAGGAGTTGTATCCATTTTAATCCAGCCATGACGTAGTGCGTGAACTACTGCTGCTGTGCGATCACTGACCGAAAGTTTCTTAAGGATAGAGGTAATATGGTTTTTCACGGTCTGATCGCTAATTTTCAGGGACTTGGCGATCTCTTTGTTGCTGTTGCCGCGCGCGATATAGTCGAGAATTTCGACCTCACGGCTGGAGAGCGGCGAATAGGGATCGCGTTCGTCGTTTTCTTCTGGCTCCTCTTCGACGGTCATTTCGCGGAAGGAGCGCAGCACGCGGCTGGCAATTTGTGGTTTAGAGAGGATCTCGTCGTTGATGAGGTATTCGCCCTGGCTCACCTTTTGCACCGCCTCGATAAGTTCGGCAGGGGTGATATTACGTGTATAGTAGGCGGCGGCACCGACCTTAATAGATTGGAAGAGGCGTTCTTCGTCTTCTGAGGGGGTGAGCATGATGATTGCCATGCGCGGCGCGAGATGACGTGCCTGGCGGGCAATCTCCAGCGGATCAGAGGACGTGAGACCGGCATCGATCAGAGCGACATCGGGATCGGCGGTTTGCGCCAATTCCAGTATATCAGCAGCATCGGTGGATTCGCCGACAATAACGCAATTGCCCATTTGCTCCAGGGTCGCGCGAATACCCTGACGGAAGAGAGGCTGTTCATCGATGATGATGACACGTATCGTATCCATGGAATCCCTTCGTGAGAGAGTAGACAATGATTGACACGGCAACCTTGCATCTACTCTTCTATCAGTATACTCAAACATCCAAGAACGTGATTACCCCTGCGCGGCAAGGGGAAGTCACACAACTTATGATTGGTTGACTTATTATAGTCCCCTGCTGCCCGCATGTAAAGATTAGGTTAATTCGTGCCGTATGGACTTACAGGAAAAAAACAGGGTTTCCGCATATATATAGAACACGCGGTAAAGCCCTGTTTCGCTAGATGCTGCTAGTTGCGTTCGAGTTGCCGGAGCGTGGCATTAATGCCTGTACGCAGGCACTCAATGACTCCCTGACCTGAGACGGCGACGCTCTCAAAGCTCGGTACACGATAAGGATTGAGGTACTTTTCCAGGATAGAGACCTGCAAGATATCGGGCAGGTCACGCTTATTCCACTGCATGACCAGCGGGAACTTTGTGATATCTTTGTTTAAGCGCCTGAGTTGCTCCTGTAACTCATTCCAGCTTTCGATATTCTCTTGTAGCTTACTGGCCTGTGAATCGGCCACGAAGATGACGCAATCCGCGCCTTTGAGGACGGAGACGCGCGTCTGCTGGTATAGCACCTGGCCGGGAACGGTGTAGAGTTGGAAACGGATCTGGAACCCATGCACCTTTCCCAGCTCTAGTGGAAGGAGATCAAAGTACAGAGTACGCTCGGTCTCAGTATCGATAGAAACCATCTCGCCCACGTCACGGGGGTTGACGACTTTATGGATATAATGCAGGTTGGTGGTTTTGCCACACAGACCGATGCCGTAGTAGACAATCTTACAGTTAATTTCGCGTTTTGCCATGTTTATCAGGGACATATGTGATCGCTCTCCTGCCCGCTCATACGTGCCACTTCCCGAAACCTGACGTACTTCGTCCTGTGAAGTAGCCTGTTAAAGCAACCTTGTTCAGGGGAAAGTATACCGTATTTTCAAAAAATTGCAAATCACGTGAGACTTTAGGGTACACAGTTTTCGCTTCTGGACGCCCTTGCTACGAGGACAATATAACGCTGCTCCCTCAAAACTACAAAGGCCGTTTCACCTCAACATTTTCGCGCTAGATGTTTTTTCCTGCATAAATAAACCGCAGCCATAGGTAATTTGGGGGATATGATTGGTCTGAAGGGAACAGAAGCCAGACACCTGCTGCCAGTCCGGTGGTCTGTCTCGCTTATTGACGAATTGCCCGAAAAGGAATAGACTAGCGAAAAAGCGAGAACACAGTTTCATCACGGGCGATGAGGCAGAGATAAATTGTGGCTGTATGCGGGTATACAACGTTCTGTAGTATGTGGGGTATGTGGCTCATACTCTAAAGGATAAAGGCAAGAAGAAGGATGACGACGACAAGTTCTACCCCGGTCGGAACCGACTATGAGATTATAATTGGGCTGGAAGTTCACGCGCAATTGCTTACCAGGAGCAAGATGTTCTGCTCCTGTAGCACTGGCTATGCGAATGAGGCACCCAATACTCACGTGTGTCCGGTGTGTATGGGGATGCCGGGCGTACTCCCTGTCATTAATCAGGAGGCCGTCACGTATACTATTATGACGGCCCTGGCTCTCAATTGTTCGATTCCTGAATACTCAAAATTTGATCGCAAAAATTATCCTTATCCCGACTTGATGAAGGGGTATCAAATTTCGCAATATGACATCCCTTTGAGCCGGAACGGATTTTTGCTGATAGAGGCTAACGGGCAGCAGCGCCGTATCGGTATTACGCGCGTTCATCTGGAAGAAGACACGGCGCGTCTGACGCACCGCGATGGCTACAGTCTGGTGGATGTGAACCGCGCTGGTACCCCGTTGATGGAGATTGTCAGTGAGCCGGATATACGTAGCCCGGAAGAGGCGCGACTCTATATGCAGAAGCTGCGTGAAATCCTGGTCTATCTGGGTGTCTCATCAGGCCGAATGGAAGAGGGTAGTTTGCGCTGTGATGCCAACATTTCGGTACGCCCGCGCGGACAGGAACGATTTGGCACGAAGGTCGAGATTAAAAACATGAACAGCTTCCGCTCTGTTGAGCGCGCTTTGGAATACGAGGCTATGCGTCAGGTTGAGGTATTGCGCTCCGGTGGAGTGATTGTGCAGGAGACGCGCGGCTGGGTTGAGAATCGTGGCGTCACTGTTTCGCAGCGTAGCAAGGAGCAGGCCCATGATTATCGCTACTTCCCTGAGCCTGATCTGCCCCCGCTGATAATCAGTCGCAAGCGTGTCGAGGAGATTCGCTCACATCTACCGGAATTGCCGGATGCGCGCCGCGAACGCTATCAGGCGGATTTCGGCCTTAGTCGGCAGGATGCCAATATTCTGACGGAAGATAAAGCTCTCGGTGATTACTTTGAGCGGGTGATGGCAACTACGAAAGCCGGTGATCGCAAGTCACGCGCGCGAAAAGTAGCGGGCAACTGGCTACCGGAGGTAGTGCGTCTGCTCAAAGAGCGATCACTGTCGATACAGGAATGTCCGCTCGTGCCGGAGGCCCTGACCAACCTGCTAGACCTGCTCGATCAGCAGCGTATTACCGGTACACAAGCCAAAGAGGTGTTGGAGGAGGCTTTTGCGACAGGCGAACTGCCAGAAGCAGTGGTCACGCGCAAAGGCATCAAGCCGCCGATTAGTGACCAGAGTATGTTGGAAGGGATTGTCGAGGAGGTGATTGCGAGCAATGCGAAGATAGTCAGCGACTATCGTGGCGGCAAACTCAACGCCATTCAAGCTCTGGTTGGACAGGTCATGAAGCGCACGCGCGGGCAGGCCAGAGCCGATATAGTACAAAATTTGTTACGACAGAAACTGGACGAGGCGTAACCAGCGGAGGCAGACGTCACGTCCCATGAAAAGGAGATGCAGATCATGCACGACGAAGTGAAATCTGCGGCAATTAATCCCTATCAGATGGCGGTGCAGCAATTTGAGCTGGCCGCCGAACGCCTGGGCCTTTCAGAAGATATGCGCGAGATTTTGCGCCAGCCCAAGCGCGAACTCACAGTCAATTTCCCGGTGCGCCTGGACAATGGGCGCATCAAAACGTTTACCGGCTATCGCGTCCAGCATAATGTCAATCGTGGCCCGGCCAAAGGGGGTATTCGTTATAGCCCCCAGGTGACGCTGGACGAGGTGAAGGCACTGGCCATGTGGATGACGTGGAAGTGTGCGGTGGTGGGCATTCCTTATGGCGGGGCCAAAGGCGGCGTCATTTGTGATCCCAAGAGTATGACACCTGCCGAACTAGAGCGCATGACCCGTCGCTATGCGACTGAAATATCCATCATTATTGGCCCTCACAGCGATATACCCGCGCCTGATGTGAATACTAATCCGCAGGTAATGGCGTGGATCATGGATACCTACTCGATGCACGAGGGTTATTCTATTCCAGCGGTTGTGACCGGTAAGCCGCTCTCGATAGGCGGCAGCGAGGGCCGCGCCGATGCGACGGCTACCGGCGTGTTGTTTGTCACACGGCAGGCGGCTAAACGCATTGGTATGCCGCTCAAGGGGGCGCGCGTGAGTATTCAAGGCTTTGGCAATGCAGGCTCGGTGGCGGCGCGTCTATTCCACAACGAGGGCTGTAAGGTCGTAGCGGTGAGCGATACGCACGGTGGCATTTATAATGAAGCGGGCCTCGACCCGGCGGCTGTGCTACGCCATAAGCAGGAGCGTGGTACCGTTGTCGGCTTCCCCGGCGCGATGACGGTGCGTGTGCAGGACGTGCTGGAAGTGCCATGCGATGTACTGATACCGGCGGCCACCGAGGGCGTGATTACCGCCGCCAACGCGCCGCGTGTGCAGGCGCGCATTATCACCGAAGCTGCCAATGGGCCAACAACGCCGGAGGCCGATGCTATTCTCTACAAGCGTGGGTGCGTCGTCGTACCCGATATTCTGGCGAACGCCGGTGGGGTGACGGTGAGCTACTTTGAGTGGGTGCAGGATTTGCAGAGCTTCTTCTGGGGCGTTGAAGAGATCACCCGGCGGTTGGAAGTGATTATGAACAACGCCTTTGCTTCAGTTGCCGAGAAGGCCGACCAGTATCACTGCGATATGCGTCTGGCCGCCAATATGCTGGCCATCTCACGTGTCGCTGAAGCCACGCAGATTCGCGGCATCTACCCATAAATTATGATGAATCCATAGGGACGGGATATATCCCGTCCAGACCTGTTATTCGTGTCAAAGACGCGAAGCTATGCGATTCCAGATTATGTTGCTTCGCGTGTATCACCCGATTCAAAGGTCTGGGCGGGTTAAATCCCGCCTCTACAGATTTTCCCATCTCTGGGGGAAGCGTTATCACATTTTAAAATGTGCGGCGGTCACGTTTAGGCCGCTTAGTAGATGGCTTAGTCGGGCGCGAGGGTTTCGCCTTCTTACGCGCGCGTCCCCAGTCCTCTTCCTCTTCTTCTTCGTCCTCGAAGAAGTCCTCTTCGTCCTCGTCAAAGTCTCTGCCGCTCAGATCCATGTCAGGAATATCGGCATCTTCAATATCCTCACCTTGCAGATCCAGGTCTTCTACTTCGTTGTCGATGTCGAGGGCACCTGTATCATCTGGTTCTGGTTCTGGCTCCTCCTCCTCTATCACCTCCGGCTCAACAACCGGGCGGCCTTTGGCGCTGGCAGCTTCATGCCGCCTCTCTGCTCCGTTGGCATGCTCGGTATGACCGGCGGTCCGTGTGGCTTTACGCGCTGTGACAGGCTCTACCGGCTCTGGCTCCGGCTCGATCCCCTCGCTCTCTTCCGACTTCTGCCCACCGATGATGTGGCGACCGGCGGCTACATCGAGCCAGAACTGAGAATAGTAATGGGGCCGATCTGTTTCTTTCTCGCTATCTTTTCTCGCCATGAGTTCTCGGTGTGCTTGCAAACTCCTGGTGAGGGTAGTTGCAAGCCACCGCTCCTCCTTTCGTAGAAGACACTCCCATGTCCTCTTCGCTGGTTTATCTCAAAACCAAAGTAAGAAGAAAACGTAACAGGTTCAGTATAACCCGAACAAAAAATGCTTATTGCTTTTGCAATGATAAGGAGAAAACGGGATACTGTCAAGATGTAGCCTTTTTTCTGGTTTGCCTGATCAAATGTGGGGCCTGAAACGTATAAAGTAGTGTGTTGTCAAGTCTCTAAGTGCAAGCTACAATGGGGGTAAGCTATTGGCTGGGTTGTATCCACTGGCTATAATACAAGGGAAGTCTGATCAGAGAGACCCTATCTGCTTTACTTATGCATCTTCATATTATGAAGACAACAGGTTCTTTTCTTGTCTATCTGCTGATTGCATGGTGTCGTTGTGCAAGAGGAGCCGAAGACTAGTATGGGAGGAAACCTTTGACAAGAATTTTAGATAGTATCGACAGCCCGGCACAGTTACGTAAGCTGACCATCCCACAGATGGAGCAGTTAGCGGAAGAAATTCGACGCGAGATCATTGAAAAAGTGTCGGTAAAAGGTGGTCATCTAGCTCCCAATCTGGGGGTTGTCGAATTGACAATGGCGCTCCATTGTGCCTTTGAGACACCGAGGGATCTGTTGGTGTGGGACATTGGGCATCAAGCTTATGTTCATAAATTATTGACAGGACGGCGGGAGCGTTTCCATACCATTCGCCAGTTTGGTGGCCTGTCCGGTTACTTGCGTCGTGATGAAAGCCCCTATGACACGTTTGGGGCCAGTCATGCCAGCACTTCGATCTCAGCGGCGCTGGGCATGGCGGTTGCGCGTGATCTGCGGGGCGAGAACTTTAAGGTCGTGGCGATTATCGGCGATGGCGCTCTCACGGGCGGCATGGCGCTGGAGGCCATCAATAATGCTGGGAGCTTGAAGAAGAATCTCATTATTGTGCTGAACGATAACGACAAATCGATCTCAGACAATGTTGGCGCGCTGCATCACTATCTGAGCAAGGCGCGGCGTGTGCAGGCGACACCGAGCTACCAGCGATTGCGTGAAATGGCGAAAGGCTCGATTGAGAAATTACCCGTTGTAGGCGACATGGCGCGCGAAGCCGCCGGTCGCGCCGAAATGGGCATCAAACAGTTTGTGCTGCCGAGCAAGAGTGGTGCCATCTTTGAGGAGCTTGGTTTCAAGTTCTTTGGCCCGTTCGACGGTCACGATATCCGATTGATGCTCGATGTTTTTGAGGACCTCAAAAAGATCGAGGGGCCGGTGATTGTGCAGGTCGTTACGAAAAAAGGCAAGGGTTGGGAGGTGGCCGAGCAGGACTCTACCACATGGCATGGACCTGGCGCGTTTGATTACAAGAGTGGCGTTATTAAAAAGAATCCCAACGATCCCCCGACCTATACTGAGGTATTTGCCAATACGCTGGTCAAAATTGCCGAGCAGGACGCATCGGTAGTAGGCATCACGGCGGCAATGGCTGAGGGCACAGGTCTAAAGAAGTTGCAGCAGCGTTTCCCTGAGCGGTACTTCGATGTAGGGATTGCCGAGCAGCACGCCGTCACTTTTGCTGGTGGCATGGCGGTTTCAGGGTTAAAGCCTGTCGTCGCCATTTACTCTACATTCTTGCAGCGCGCCTATGACCAGGTTATTCATGACATTTGCGTACAAAACCTGCACGTGGTCTTCGCTATGGATCGCGCGGGCATTGTTGGAGAAGATGGACCGACCCAGCATGGCGTCTTTGACATCGGCTTTATGCGCACTATTCCCTCTATGAAGGTGATGGCTCCAAAGGATGAGGAAGAGTTGCGCCACATGCTCTATACCGCCGTCTACATGGATGGGCCAGTCAGCCTGCGCTATCCGCGTGGCAAGGCGTTGGGTGTACCGCTGACGAACGACCTGCACATGTTAGAGGTCGGTAAGGCTGAACTGCTAAGCCCGACAACGCTGGAAGAGGCTGAAAAGACCGAGTGCGCCATTCTGGCTTATGGCTCAATGGTGGCCCCGGCGGAGGAGGCGGCCAGAGAACTGGCCGAGGAAGGCATTCGCGTAGCTGTGGTGAATGCACGTTGGGCCAAGCCACTGGACGAAGAGGTCATTCTTCGTCTGGCGCGCGGCGTGAAACGTCTGGTAACGGTGGAAGATCACATGGTTGCTGGTGGCTTCGGTAGCGCAGTGCTGGAACTGCTGGAACGTCATAGCCTGTATAATGTCCAGACGCATCTGATTGGTCTGCCTGACAAGTTTGTCGAGCATGGTGCCCCGGCCATCCTCAAAGAGCTATATGGCCTTTCCTCGTCCCACATTAAAGAGGTCGTCCGCTCAATGGTTGGGTTCAGCGAGCGCACATTGGCGCAATAGCATCTATTGATCTGCAAAGAATGCACCGTTTGTTCAGCAGGAACACGGTGCATTCTGTTGCAATGGTTGCTTCTATCGATGATA
>DAOTVZ010000265.1:0-7352 GCA_034436045.1 Ktedonobacteraceae bacterium
AACGAGAGCAGAAATTGTCGCATCTTCTCCCCTGTGCTATAATCTTGTCAGCATCTCATTGACTCTAAAGAGGTGATTAAGGCAACCGTTGGGAGGATTTCTCGTGTCAACTGTGAATATTGGGTACCTTTATGCCGGGATCCTGTTCGTTGCTGGTTTCTTCTTCGTTATCCTGACGACCACAGTGACAAATATCCTGGCACCCCATAAACGTACAAAGGAAAAACTCCAGACCTATGAGTCTGGCGAAACGCCTATCGGCTCTGCCTGGGTTCAGTATCCATTAGGTTTCTACATCTTCGCTTTACTTTTTGTTGCTTTTGATGTAGATATTGTGTTTATTGTCTCCTGGGCCATCATCTTTAAACAATTAAGTATCTTTGGTTTCATCGAAATTCTCTTCTTTATTATCGTTCTGGCGCTTGGCCTGGTCTATGCATGGCGCAAGGGGGTAGCACGATGGATCTAGTCCCACGCTCTACCTATGTGCCCAGCGCAACTACCGGCTACCGAGATCAGAATACCGCGCTGGCACGTGATCTGGCTCCTATCGCGCAGATCACCGGCGAACCCATCGCTCCGCAAACACTGAAGGGCGATTTTCTCTCGCTCGAAGTTAAACGCGAGAACCTGGTAGCCGTATGCCGTTTTCTGCGCGACCAACTGGGCTTTGACCTGCTCGTTTGTATTTCAGGCGTCGATATGCTCGACCACCTGGAAACGGTCTATCATCTGCGCTCCACCACGCGCGGACAACTGCTGCAATTGAAGGTGCGCATCGATAGCCAGAAGCCAGAGGTCGATAGCGTAGTTTCTGTCTGGCCGACGGCCAACTGGCTGGAGCGCGAAACCTACGATATGTTCGGCATTCGCTTTACCGGCCACCCCGATCTGCGCCGTATGCTGCTCGACGATGACTTCGAGGGTTTCCCGCTGCTCAAGAGCTTCCATCAGGTACCACTGACGGTCAAACCCCAGGCTACGACGCAGGTTGATCCCAATCTAGCCGTCGCGGGCAACTTCCAGCAGCAGCGCCTGGAACGGGTAGTGCAGAAGAAGTTCGGTCAGGGCATGGAGGAACGTCTCCACCCCGGCACTCCTACCTTCGGCAACGCATTTCATGGCCCATTGATCGGCAAAGAGCCGGAAACGACCAGCAGCAACACAGGGCAGGAAAAGCAGTAGTGGTATATGGCAAAAAGCAGAACACGGAGAACACAGAATCAGTATACAGGCAAAACAGGCCAGTCTCAGCGCGCACAGCGACCAGCGCAGGCGACCGCGAACGCACCTGCTGCGCCCTCACAACAGATACAGCGCATCAAAACTGTGCAGAAAGCACAGCATTTGCAAAGCTTGATTATGCCCGGCATGGTGGCACTGGGTTGCTGGGGTCTGGCGTTCTCCTTCTTGTTTCTGACTAATGACCAGAACCACGTTCTCTTCGGCGCTCTGGCCGCCTTGATGGCGCTGATGTGGTCGCTCAATCTCGGCTTGCGTGTACGAAAAGTGCTGCAACAGAAATAGAGACAGAACAAATAGAGGCTATATATGGCTACAAATCAACAGATAAATGCAGGCGTTGAGGGAGCCGAGGGCACTCAGTCGCAAGAGATGTTGCTCAATATGGGGCCGCAGCACCCAAGTACGCATGGCGTGTTGCGCCTGGTGTTGACACTCGAAGGCGAAACGGTCGTTGATTGCACTCCGGTCATCGGCTATCTCCATCGTGGCATCGAAAAGATTTTAGAGAATCGCCCATACATGGGCGGCATTCGTTACATGGATAACTGTGATTATCTTTCACCCATGTTGAACGAAACCGCCTACGTGGGAGCCGTCGAGCAATTGATGGGCATTGAGCCGCCACGCCGCGCACAATATATTCGCCTGCTCACCAACGAACTTCAACGCATCGCCAGCCACCTGGTAGGTATTGGCACCTACCTTATGGACCTGGGCGCGGTCACCCCCATCCTGTGGTGCTTCCGTGACCGCGAGGGCATTCTCTCCCTGTTCGAAGCGCTGGGCGGCAGCCGCTTTAACGTGAACTACCTGCGCGTCGGCGGCGTGCTGCACGATTTCCCTAAAAACTGGCTCAAGGAGTGTTCTGCCTTCCTCGACCAGCTTGAGAAGAACATGGTCGAACTGGAAGGGCTGATCACCGGCAACGAAATCTTTGAGGCTCGCACACAGGGCGTCGGCTACATCGACCCCCAGCAAGCGCTGGCCTACGGGCTGACTGGCCCCATGTTACGCGCTTCCGGCGTCAATTGGGACCTGCGCGTCAACCGTCCGTACATGGCCTACCGCGAGATTCCTGTCCGACCCCAGGTACGTCAGGAAGGCGATTGTTTCGCACGTTACAAAGTGCGTGTTCAGGAAATATATGAGAGCATCCGCCTGTGCCGCGAGGCCATCGATAAGCTGCCGGGCGGCCCTATCGGTACACGCACGCCCATCGCTTTGCGTCCGCCGCGCGGTGAAACCTACTTTGCCCTCGAAAGCAGCAAAGGAGAACAGGGCGTTTACCTGATTAGCGATGGTAGCGAGTATCCCTGGCGCGCGAAAGTTCGCGGCCCGTCCTTCGTCAATCTGCAAATCTTGCCCGAATTACTGCGTGGTCACAAGATGAGCGATACCATCGCTATCCTGGGCAGCCTGGACATCGTGCTAGGCGAGGTTGATCGCTAGAGTTTGTGGAGTTATTCCTATGCATACATTTGTCCTGAGTTATCTGGGGCTGCAACTGGCGAGTAATCCACCCAATATCTGGTTACAGATACTGGAGTTCGTCATCGCCTTCCTCTCCATCTTCGGCTTCATCATGACCAGCGCGATCATTCTGATCCTGGCCGAGCGCAAGATCATGGGCTGGATGCAGGATCGCTATGGGCCATTGCACACCGGCCCCTGGGGCCTGCTCCAGACCGTTGCCGACGTGGGGAAGTTGTTGCTGAAAGAAGACATTCACGCCGGTAGCACCGATAAGGCCGTCTTCCTGCTGGCCCCTTCGGTCTTTATGGCCCCGGTTATCGCGGCTTTCGCCGTCCTGCCTTTCTCGCCCTATATCGGTCTGCCCGGCACGGCGCTGGCAACCGGCATCGTGTATCTGGTCGCCATGAGTTCGCTCGATGTGATCGGGGTGATCATGGCCGGCTGGGGTTCTAACAACAAGTATTCGCTCATTGGCGGCTTGCGTTCCGCCGCACAAATGATCTCTTACGAGCTGCCGCTCGTCCTGGCACTCATCGGCGTTATTATGTTCACCAGCGTGCTGGCCGGTCTGCCCGGCTTCCCCTCTTATGGTCAGAGCGGCGTCGGCACTATCTCGCTCAAAGAGATCATGGATATCCAGAATTCCGCCTGGCACAAGACGGGCATCGGCATCCTGGATTTCATCTTCGAGGGTTTCACGCCCTGGACATGGTTCTTCCTGTTCCAGCCGCTCATGCTGGTCGTCTACTATACCTGCGGCCTCGCTGAAACAAACCGCGCCCCCTTCGATCTACCTGAAGCGGAGTCTGAACTGGTGGCCGGCTACCTCACCGAGTACAGCGGCATGCGCTGGGCACTCTTCTTCCTGGGCGAATATGGCAATATGACGATTGTCTCGGCCATCTCGACCTACCTGTTCCTGGGCGGCTTCTCTGGCCCCGGCGTAACCTATCTGCTCGGCCTGAACTCATTTGGATGGAGCTTCCTGGCCAATATTCTGGCCCTGATCTACTTCATCCTCAAGGTCTACGCGCTCTGCTTCGTCTTCATCTGGATTCGTTCGACGCTGCCACGTCTGCGTGCCGACCAGCTCATGCAGTTCGCATGGCTCATCCTGATCCCGGTTACGCTGCTGAACATCCTGGTAACAGGCGCTATCTACTTAGTCGTCGCAGCGCTCGGCTTGCCTACCTGGGTCTTCCTGGTTGTGACAGCCGCCATCAACTGGGCCGGTCTCTTCGCCTTCATCAGAATCGTCGGTGCCGCCACCAGTGCGACCACGCGCCGCGCCCAGGCCCCGGCCATACGTGCACAACGCCGCGCCGCTCTGGCGACACCTGCCCTGAGTGGTACCATCCCGGCGCGCGTCCCAGAACTGCCGCAAGAGGCAACGGCTGGCAAGCAATAAATATGGTTAATGGATATAGTGACCCCCAGGGTGGATGCGGAAACCGCATTGCAGGGTTTCCGCATCCACCCTGACTTTGTCTCCGAGAACAACCGGTACTCTGCTCAGATGCTACTTCCAGAAAACGCCTATGACAAAAATTCATTGGTATAGAGCGCGCTGAAGTTCATGCTCGTGATGGGCTTGCCGGAAGCATCCAGAATAGCCTTGTTCTTTAGCATGAACTCCGGGTAGCCTTGCCAGGCGGCAGCATCCTGCCAGCCCCATTTATGGCCGGGGTCGGTATAGTGCGCACTGAGGAACTGCTGGCTGGCATAGACCAGACCTGTATCGGGGAAGGTTCCGGCGGGCGCGCCATCAATCAGCATCTTCGCCGCCTGATTGGGATGCTGAATGGCGTAATCATAGCCCTTAACGGTTGCCGCCATGAAGCGCTTGAGCAGGTCGGGCTTCTCCTTGATCTCCTGCGGGCTGGTGATAATATTCGGTGTGTAGTAATCAGGAATGCCGAAGCTGGTAATCGGGAAGACATTTAGCTTGTAGCCTTGCCGCTCGGCCTGAATGACCTCCCAGCCCTCGAAGACCCAGGCAAAGTCGATGCGATGGTTCTCCAGCGCCTGCATCGCATCAGTACTTAAAGTGACATTCTTGAAATCGCCTTTGCCACCGGCATTTCTGATAATGGCGCTGACCACTGCCTGCTCATAGGGCGCGCCAAAACCACCGTAAATCTTGCCGTCAAACTGTTTAGGGCTGGTAATGCCGGAACTCGCCAGCGCGACCAGCGCTGAGGTGTTGTGCTGAATAATGGCCGCAATGGACACCACCGGCTGGCCCACCGCCGCATCCGCGACAATACCTTCCGTCGAGCTAATACCCACATCTACTTTACCGCTGCTCACCAGGACATCAGGCGAGACGCTATCGGAATAGGGGACGATCTGGAGATCGATGCCCTCGTCACGGTACCAACCCATCTGCTGGGCCACGTAGATACCTGTGTGATTGGTATTAGGCGTCCAGTCCAGCGCCAGTTTCATCGTGGTAATCGGCCCCTTCCAGGGTGTGGCCGAGGGTGCCACTGTCGCTTTCTGCGTGGTTGCAGCGGCACGCTGTTGCAGTACATAGGCTCCCACCACGACGATAATTAATAAGACAGGTACGCCAATACTTAGCAAAAGGCGCGTTCTTCTATTCATTGTGTATATCCTTTCTCCCTGCACTATAACCAATCATGCCCCAACGGTTTTTCTTGCACGAGAGTCGCCGAGGGTCGAGCGTTGATACCAGGGTAACGCCATCCGCTCAATCCAGACAACCAGACCGAATAAAAGCAGACTCAATAGCGCGGTGACAACAATGGCATCAAAGATCAGGACGATGGCGAACGAGTGGGCGGCGTTCTCCATGTAGATGCCCAGACCTTGATAGGCTCCAACATACTCCCCAAAGATCGCGCCCGTCACGCTGTAGGTCGCGGCAATGCGCAGGCCCGAAAAGAACGAAGGCATAGCATTGGGCAGGCGCACCATCCACAGTACCTGCCAGCGCGTCGCGCGCATGCTCTTCATCAGGCGCAACAGGTCAGGGTCGGTTCCCAACAAACCATCGGCACAGGCAACGGCTATAGGAAAGAAGCAGTAAAGTATCACGACGATGACTTTAGGTGTCAGGCCATAGCCGAACCAGATCAGCAACAGAGGGGCCAGCGCGATCATCGGGATAGTCTGAGAGGTAATCAGCACGGGATAGATAGTGCGGCGAATCCAGCTTGAGCTATCCAGCAGCACGGCCAGCACGACACCGAGCAGCACCGAAAGCGCCAGCCCGATTACCGTCTCTACCAGCGTCTGCATAGTATTCACCCACAGGTCGCCCCAATGCGTCACCAGCGCCTGCGCGATCACCGTCGGCTGCGGCAAAAGCGTTGCACTAATCAGTCCGCCGCGCACGATTACTTCCCACAAGGCCAGCACCACGATCAGAAACACGAAGGCCGGGCCATAATTAGCAATGCCACGCAATGCCCGGTTGCTCATGGGCCGGGTACCCACAAGAGGCACCTCTACATTAACCAATGGGGTATCTCGCTCGTGGCTTATCTGCTGGTTGCTCTTCATGCCCCTTGCTCCTTCATTAAGACCTGTAGCAGTTCCTGTTCCAGTTGTACGGCACTGGGGAGCGAGAGATGTTCCTGGCGGCGTGGACGCGGCAGATCGACCTGCACGACGCGCAACACGCGGGCAGGACGCGCGCTGAGGACGTAGATGCGGTCGGAGAGCAGGATAGCCTCACGGACATCGTGCGTCACGAAGAGAACGCTGGAATGAAAGCTTTGCCACAGGTCGAGTAGCCACATCTGCAATGACAGCCGCGTGAGAGCGTCCAGCGCACCAAACGGCTCGTCGAGCAGGAGAAAGTCGTGATTGAAGAGAACGGTGCGCAAGAGAGCCACGCGCTGGCGCATGCCCCCGGAGAGCGTGCCGGGGTAGCTCTGCGCGAACTCGACCAGCCCGAAACGCTTGAGCAGTTCATGTGCCTGCTGCTGAGCCTGCCGACGTGGCACGCGCCGCACGTCCAGGCCGAGCATCACATTTTCTTCCACCGTGCGCCAGGGCAAGAGCAGCGGCTGTTGCAGCATATAGCCGCACAGACCGGCGCGCTCCACGTCGCTACGCCCGTCGATCTCGATCACACCCGCTCCCGGCGTATCGACACCGGCGATGATATTGAAGAGCGTACTTTTACCGCAGCCACTTGGGCCGATCAGCGTTACAAACTCTCCGCGCGCCACCGTCAGATCGATAGGAGTCAGCGCCTCTACCAGCCTGCGCCCGTCACGATAGGTCTTGCTGACGCCGCGCACCACCAGTTTTGGCCTCTTCAGCATCTCCCCTGGTTCCATGCTCTCCACAGTCGTCATCACACCTCACCTCCTGAATCAGCCGCATAGCACGACACGCAAAAAGGCCGCGACCCCTGATATGAGGGTCGCGGCCCGTCATCATATTGTTCAAATACCATAGAATAGTGGCAAGACCGTCGCCGCTTCCCTCCGCAGGTCCTAACCTGATCAGGTTCATAGGGTCGGCGCAACGCCCGTCGCGTGCGCCTCTCAGCCACTCGGCTCCCCTAGCAGCACAAAGCTCCGTGTATGCAGTTGGTAATGTATTGTAAATCGCTTGCTCTCTGTATTATAGGATAGGTCAGCGGGCAAGCGCAAGGG
>DAOTVZ010000266.1:0-6695 GCA_034436045.1 Ktedonobacteraceae bacterium
GAAAAAGACCGCCCCAATCCGCTCGGCGACTATCTTGAGTCGCTTGCCAAAGTTGCCGCCCTGCCCGCCAGCCTGGTGCTGCCGGGTCATGGCGAGCCGTTCACCGATCTGGCAGGACGCACTGCCGAGATTATACAGCATCACTATGAACGTGAGGAGCAGTTGTTGGCAATGCTGCGTGAACGCCCGCAGCACGCCTACGAGCTGGCTGTGCAACTCTTCCAGGATCGTCTCAAAAGCGACGAAGCGCGACGTATGGGCGTGGCCGAGGTTATCGCTCACCTTGAACACATGCGCCTCGCCGGGCGTCTCACGCAGCAGCGCACCGACGAAGGCATCATTTTGTACGTGCCTGTATGATCTGTTGCGCAAGAGACATCACACAATCATGGGTGACATCCAAAACCGAGCCAATTTACCTTGCCATTCGGTGCGGGGCGTGCTATACTCCTAACGGCAGTGAAGGTACGAAACCGCCTTATAGGCTTGATGAGGGCGTGTCACGCTCGCATTGGAACAGGTAGCGGCGTACTGTTGATCGTTGTTAAGGAGGATTGAAAACTCATGAGCGATGAAACCACCGAACAGGCAACTACCTCTAAAAGCGTTGGTCGCAAGGAACTGGCCAGGCGCATCTCTCAGGAAGCCCATTTGACCCAGAAGCAGGCCGCGCAAGTCCTGGAAATCACCCTCACGGCTATTCGAGAAGCTCTCGAAAATGGCCAGGAGGTCAGCCTGGTGGGTTTTGGCTCTTTTAGAGTCCGGCAAAGCGCGCCCCGTAGTGGTGTCGATCCGCGCAGTAAGAAACCCATCGAGATTCCGGCCAAAGAGCGTGTGCGCTTTTCGCCCGGCAAAGAGCTATCCGAGGCCGTGTTAAAGAAGCCATAGGCTCCACGCAAGAACCAATCCAGGCAAGAGACAACCGAAAGTAGCAGGAGAGGGACGGGGACTTATCCTGCCCGGTCTGCGGCTTGTGTCGAGCGTATGGAGCAACGCCATCTCGCGTTTGTCCAGGCGCGCTACATGAGTTTGTGGCTCGGATGGGATAAGTCCCCGTCTCTACGATCTTTTCTATGTATTTTGTTCGTCTTCCCTCTCAAGAGGCCATACCTGCTACTCCCTATAGCATCTCAACTTAGGATGGGGTACAATACAAATAAAAATGGGCACAACGACGTGTTCGCTGGATAGATAGGCCAGGCTCCATACGCAGCGGTATGCCAGAGCAGGCACATGGATTATTCACCCACATTGATAGATACTAACACACAAGGGGGGCCTATGGCGATCAGCAATGCAACGCTTAGTGGGTTGACGCGCACACAATTATTAGAAATGCACTATATGATGACCCTGCTGCGCCGTTTTGAGGAAAAGAGCGCGGAGGAATATACGCGCGGGAAGATCGGCGGTTTCATGCACCTGTATATTGGTCAGGAGGCGGTCGGTGTGGGCAGCATCGCCGCGCTGCGTCCGACCGATAAAATTATGTGCAGTTACCGCGAGCATGGTCACGCTCTTGCAAAGGGCATGCATCCTAATGAGGTCATGGCCGAACTTTTCGGCAAGATTACCGGTTGCAGCAAAGGGAAAGGCGGCTCCATGCATATGTGGAGCAACAAACACGGCGTCCTGGGTGGCAATGGCATTGTCGCCGCGCAACTTCCCATCGCTGCCGGACTGGCCTTCGCGGCGCAGTATCAGGGATTGGATACCGTCATCGCTTGCTATTTTGGTGATGGTGCCGTTGACGAGGGAGCTTTCCACGAGGCGCTCAACATTGCCTCTTTATGGAAACTCCCGATTGTCTTCATCTGTGAAAATAACCAGTACTCTATGGGCATGGCCGTCGAGAAAGCCTGGGCCGTGAGCAATCTGTTGCCACGTGCTGCCGCCTATAACATGCCCGGCGAGGTGGTTGATGGCATGAATGTTCTCTCCGTCTACGACGCCACGCGCCGCGCTGTCGAACGTGCCCGCTCAGGCGAGGGGCCGACGCTGCTGGAAATCAAGACTTATCGCTTCCGAGGTCACTCTATGACCGACCCGGCCTATTATCGCACCCGCGAAGAGGAACATGAGTGGCGCAGCACACGCGATCCCATCGGTATCTTTGAGAAGATTTTACAGGACAACGGCATCGGTTCGCAGGCGGAATTTGACGCTAACGACGAGAAGGCCACGCAGGTCGCGGAAGAGGCCGCCGAATTTGCTGACAATAGTCCCTTCCCACCCCTTGACGAACTGTATACCGACGTGATGGTCGATGGCTCTGCGGCGCTCGTTTACCGCCATCCCAGGAAGTAAAGAGGTTAGAAGAAATTATGCGTACACTTACGTACCGCGATGCGCTGCGTGAAGCTTTACAAGAAGAGATGCGGCGCGACGAGCGGGTATTCATTATTGGCGAAGATATCGCCGGTTACGGTGGCACCTACGCCGTCACGAAAGGGTTGATCGACGAATTCGGCGACAAGCGCGTGCGCGATACGCCCCTGGCCGAAGAGGTTATCGCCGGTATCGGCATTGGGGCCGCCCTTGCCGACTTGCGCCCTGTGGTCGAAATTATGACTATCAATTTCAGCTTGCTGGCAATGGATCAGATTGTCAATAGCGCGGCCAAATTCCACTACATGTTTGGTGGCCAACCCAGGATTCCACTGGTCATTCGCACCGTCTGTGGCGGCGGCGCGCAGCGTGGGGCGCAACACTCGCAGATGATGGAGTCGCTCTACGCCCACTTTCCTGGCCTCAAGGTCGCCATTCCCGCTACGCCCTATGACGCGAAAGGCATGTTGAAATCCGCTATCCGCGACCCCAACCCCGTGCTATTCATCGAGCATGAACTGCTCTACAACATCAAGGGCGAGGTACCCGACGAGGGAGTGGAATACACAGTGCCGCTGGAACTGGCCGACATCAAGCGCCAGGGCCGCGATGTGACGATCATCACCTTCTCACGCATGTTACATCTTAGCTTACAGGCCGCCGAAGACCTGGCCAGAGAGGGTCTTGAGGCCGAGGTTCTCGACCTGCGCAGCATTCGTCCCATCGACATCGACCTCATTACCGATTCGGTCAAGAAAACGAATCGCGTAGTAATTGTCGAGGAGGGTTGGAAGTACTATGGCACCGGCCAGGGGCTGGCGGCACTGATCTATGAACATGCCTTCGACTATATGGATGCCCCCATCCAGCATGTCAACGGCGCAGATGTCCCCATGCCGTACTCGAAGGTGCTGGAGCGCGCGGCAATACCCAGCAAGAATGATATTATTCAAGCGGTCAAAGCTATTGTACCGGCGGCACTGGCGCACCGCTAATCTATATTGGAGCTATTAGCGATGAAAACCGTAGAAATGCCCAAGATGGGCGATACGATGGAAGAGGGGAAGATTCTCCGCTGGCTTAAACACGAAGGCGATACCGTTAAGAAAGGCGAACCTATTGCCGAAGTCGAGACGGATAAGGTCAATATTGAGATAGAGTCTTTTGTGAGCGGCGTTCTGCGCAAGATTCTCGTGCCGGAGGGCAGTTCTGCCCCCATTGGAGCCAGTATCGCCTATGTCGGTGCCCCAGACGAGCCTCTGCCAGAGGATAACATGAATACCGGTCGCAATGGCAAAGGGACGGCCACTGCCACGCAAAGCGTGCCCACACTTGCCGCGCCCAGAGTTGCCGAACCTGTACCCGTCGTACAAACGGGCGACGAGGGTAGCACACGCGAGCGCATCTTCATCTCGCCTCTGGCGCGCCGTCTTGCCGAGGAGCATCAGATCGACTATTCGCGCATACAGGGTACGGGGCCTAATGGGCGCATTATCAAAATGGATATCGACGCGGCCATAGCTGCTCAGCAAGCCGCAGCGCAGCCTGTCGCTCCTGTTGCACCTACCCCCACCCCTGCTCCTGCCGAGATCATACCAGTCGCAGCAGTTGCTGGCGATATCGAGATTCCGTTGACCTCTATGCGGCGCACGATTGCGCGACGGCTCAGCCAGAGCATGCAGACGGCCCCGCATTTCTATGTCACCAGCGTGATCGATACGGAGAAATTGGCCGCCTTGCGCCAGCAGATCAACGACTACGCGGCTAAGGACCCGCAGCCGGTAAAGGTCAGTTTCAATGACTTGATCGTGAAGGCAGTGGCGCGTGCGCTGGTCAACGTGCCCACCGTCAATGTCAGCTTTGCCGAGGATCGTCTAATTCAGCACAGGCAAGTCAATATCGGTGTCGCAGTCGCGCTGGAGCAGGGCCTGATTGTGCCGGTCGTGCGCAATGCCGACCAGCGTCCCATGCTCGATCTGGCGCGTGAGATCCATCGTCTGGCCGAAGCGGCGCGCGACAACAAACTGCGCCCGGAGGACTTTAGCGGTGGCACCTTCACCGTTAGTAACCTGGGTATGTTTGACGTAGAGAGCTTTACCGCCATCATCAATCCGCCGGAGGCCGCCATTCTGGCCGTCGGCTCCATCACCCCCACCCCGGTCGTGGTCGATGGACAGGTCGTGGTACGCAATCGCATGAAGGTCACGCTCTCTGCCGATCACCGCGCAATTGATGGCGCTATCGCGGCACGCTTCCTGCAAGAAGTCAAACGCCTGCTCGAAGAGCCTTTCGGATTGTTAGTCTAAGACATATTGCATCATGACGCCCACAACGGGTGTCATGATGCAAGACAAGATTTGCAAACTCTATGGACGTATTTATGACGACGAGAACGATTAACGGCGTCACACTGGCCCTTTTGCAGGGCGACATTACGCAAGTAGAGGCGGATGCTATTGTTAATGCGGCCAATGCTCATCTGGCGGGCGGTGGCGGCGTCGATGGTGCCATCCATCGCGCGGGCGGCCCCGCCATTATGGCCGAGTGCCGCAAGATCGGGGGTTGCCCGACCGGCAGCGCTGTGGCGACGACAGCAGGACGCCTCAAAGCGAAATACGTCTTCCACGCTGTTGGTCCCATCTACTATGGGCGACCAGAGGACGCGCGCCTGCTCGCCAGCGCCTATCAAGCTTGTCTGGATTTAGCCGAAAAACATGCCATTCAGAGCATTGCCTTCCCCTCACTCAGCACCGGTGCCTATGGCTATCCGCTCCACGAAGCAGCCCCCATTGCCTTGCGCACCGTCATAGAACATCTCAAAAAGCCCACCAGCCTGCGCACCGTCACCTTCGTCCTTTACGGCTCTCAAGCCTATCAAGCCTTCGAGGACGCCCTAAAGCAACTGGTACCATAGATACAGGACGCTTGTTCTCCACTGCGTTATCATGTATACTACATAGATATAGCGTGGAAAATTGGTATTGTTTGTCAGGAGTGTTGTATGGCAATATCACCTTTATTTGATGCTTCCTCTCAACTTCCAGCATCTACTCATAACCAGTATGATGAGCATAATCGCGTTACGTTACATCATGGTGAAGCTCTGACATTTTTACGGACTCTCCCTGACGGCATGGCAAAACTTGTTGTGACCTCACCGCCATACAATATTGGGAAAGCCTATGAACAGAAACGTAATATCGACAGCTACCTCACAGAGCAAGAAAGCATCATTCGTGAATTGATTCGCGTGCTTGCTGATAACGGAAGTATTTGCTGGCAAACGGGCAATTTCGTTGATGAAGGCGAAGTCTTTCCCCTCGATATTTTCTACTATCCTATTTTCAAAAAATACGGCATGCAACTGCGCAATCGTATTATCTGGCATTTTGAACATGGTTTGCACGCCTCAAAACGCTTCTCTGGCCGCTACGAAACGCTGCTCTGGTTCACTAAAGGCGATGACTACGTTTTCCAGCTTGACCCGGTACGTGTCCCATCGAAGTATCCTGGCAAGCGGCATTTTAAAGGGCCGAATAGAGGTCAGCCATCAGGTAATCCACTCGGCAAGAATCCCTCGGACGTATGGGAATTTCTACAAGAGGAGTGGGACACGGCTTTTTGGGAGATTCCCAATGTGAAGGCCAACCACATTGAGAAGACTATCCACCCCTGTCAGTTTCCCGTTGAACTGGTTGAGCGTTGTGTCCTCGCACTTACTGAAGCACACGATCTGGTGCTTGACCCCTATTGTGGAGTCGGTTCTACCCTCATCGCTGCCCTGATGCATGATCGTCGTGCGCTCGGCATCGAACGTGAGGCTACCTACGTTGCTATTAGTCAAGAGAGAATACACCGCCTCTACAATGGCACCCTCAAAACGCGCCCAATGGGTAAACCTGTCCACGTTCCCTCTGGAAGAGAGAAAGTAGCTCAGATTCCTCTCGAATGGATAAATAATCAAAACGGAGAACATTAATATGCGTATTGCAGGTATTTATTCATTTAATAAAGGTAAAGAAGTCATCGGCAATATGCAATAACGTAGAACAGTAAGAATCAGGCATTATTGCGTAGATACGCTACAATCTCTTCGCGTCTCACCTGCACCTGTTGTCCCTCGCCGCGCTGGTCTTTGATGGTAATCACGCCCTGTGCCAGTTCGTCTTCGCCGATGAGTAGCGCGTAGTCGGCACCGGAGGATTGTACTTGTTTCATCTGGGCCTTGAAACTGCGTCCGCCGTAGCTCATCTCGGCCTTGATGCCCGCGTGTCGTAGCTCGGCCACCAGTTGCACAACAGCGTCCTTGATCTCGTTGCCCTTGCCCAGCGCCACCACAAAGGCGCGCGTATGAGCCTCGGCGGGCG
>DAOTVZ010000267.1:0-13021 GCA_034436045.1 Ktedonobacteraceae bacterium
CGTCGAGGCGCGCGTAGGGCGTGATTGATCACGCCCTGCTTGCTTGCCCGTCGAGGCGTGCGTAGGGGCGTGATTGATCACGCCCTGCTTGCTTGCCCGTCGAGGCGCGCGTAGGGCGTGATCAATCACGCCCCTACGGAATTGTGCTGCATTTGCAATTCAATTTTCTCTGGTTCAACTCTACTGATGATTGATCGTGTCGGCAAGGGGTACGGCAGTTCCCATGCCCTCTATCGTGATGATGTCGCCAGGACGCACTCGACCGGATTGCAAGACACAGGTCATTATACCCGCTTTGTAGCGTTTTTGTTTGCCATTACGTTCGATCACAGCAGAAAGAAGCCGTTCGTCCATTTCATGCAACTGGTAAAGAATGTAGATGCATTATTCCCATTGAAAAGTGCGAATTGCCACTGCTAAAATCACAAATGCCCAGCAAAGCAGGACAACCAGAGGGAATAGAGGCAATGTACCGTTGCTCATACTGGCCTGAAGTACCTGCGTGAGCGCCGTTTCCGGTAGAATTTGCGCGAAAGCCGCTAGCGGCGCGGGCAGATGGTCAAGCGGAAGAATACCCCCGCCGAGCAAGATGAAGATGAGGAACAGTGCGTTGGCTCCAGCCAGCGTCAATTCAGCACGTAACGCGCCTGCCATTGCCAGCCCAAACGCTGCGAAGGTAACAGTGCCCAGGGCCAGCATAAGCAAGGTGAGCAATGGAGAACCGCTCACGTGCCAGCCATACAGCCCGACCGCCACAATGACCAGTAGCAGCACCTGAATCACCTCTAAAATGAGAATGGAGATGACTTTGGCGATAATCAGACTGCTGCGCGAGAGCGGTGAGCTACCCAATCGCTTCAAGACTCCATAATAGCGTTCATAAGCGGTGGCGATACCCAGGTTGACCATGCCTGCCGCCATGATGGCGATTGCCAGGATGCCGGGCAGCAGGAAGTTGACTGCCGGGCCGCTACTGGTGGGAATGATGTTGAGCGAGGCGAAAAAGATCAGCAGCATGACAGGGATAATCAATGTCACCAGAATGTTTTCGCCGCGCCTGAGCGTGAGCAGCAACTCGTAGCGGGTTTGCACAGCGATCTGGCGCAGAGTAGGTGCTGCTTTACTATTATGGGAAGAATATGATGGTGCTTGCGTAGTCATAGCGTTATTCTCGTACCTCCGCACCTGTCAGACGCAGGAACAGGTCTTCTAGCGAGCCGTGACCGACTCGTAATTCGGAGAGGGTGATATGCTGGTCACGCAACCATGTGGTGAGGTCGGCCAGCGCGGCTGGAACGTTATCTGCTTCCAATAGATAACTGCCGGGACGTATCTCCCTGGCACTCTTGACCGAGGGCAGGGCTTCTATCTGTGCGCAGTCCAGTCCGGCAGGAGCGACAAAACGGATTACCGTTGCGTTCTGCACGCCGGTCAGGTTAGCAGGCGTGTCGAGGGCGACGAGCTGCCCGTGATCGATGATGGCTACGCGGTCGGCCAGGCGTTCGGCTTCATCCATTAGATGTGTGGTGAGCAGGATGGTCACGCCCTGCTGCTTCAGTTCGCGCACAATTTCCCAGGTGGTCAGGCGCGCCTGCGGATCCATGCCCGCTGTGGGTTCGTCCATGAAGATCAGCGATGGATTGCCCACCAGCGCTACAGCCAGCGCCAGGCGGCGTTTTTGCCCGCCGGAGAGCCGCCGACAGCGTGTCTTTGCAGCCGTCGTCAAGCCCACTTTTTCCAGTAATTCATCGACCGCTTGTGGATGCTCGTAGTAGCCCGCAAAGAGTGACAGCACCTCGCGTGCGGTGAGCGCCGGATATAGCCCATCCTGTTGCAGCATCACACCGATCTGCGGTTTCAAACGCGCGCCCTCGCGGATGGGATCAAGCCCCAGTACACGAATGGTGCCCTGATCGGGTTTGCGATAGCCCTCCAGTGTCTCAACGGTGGTTGTCTTGCCCGCGCCGTTCGGCCCCAGCAGGGCAAAAATCTCGCCGTAATGGACTGTAAAGCTTAAGGCATTGACAACGCGATTTGTGCCATAGCTTTTGCTAAAATTCTCAACGACAACAGCCTCTGTATTTCCTATAGGCATAGAGGATTGGTTATGAGTGGCCTGTGCCGTTGTCTGCGTATCGGCAGACATAGCGATTGCTCCTTATGCAAGATAATAACGACGATGTAGTCCTCTCAATACAGTACAGCAGTTCCATGTTTCTGACAAGATGGACAACAGGCTGTAGAAGTGAAATATACACTCTTCCTATCAATATCTACCTCTCTACGGGCAGGAAAATCGTCGTCATACTGAATTGGCTCTGCTATCGGAATAAAAGCTACTTACTGCTTGTTCGACCCGATGAGAGAGAATATTTTGCAGGCATGTGGAGTCTGGAAGGGAAAGTCACACGAAGCCTGTCTCAAGCACTTTTCAAGAAAGGAGTCATCTGTATGGCTATCTGGTTTAATCTGGGTCTTCTTATTCTCCGGCTGGTTGCTGGCTTAACGATTGCCGCGCATGGGGCACAAAAGCTTTTTGGCTGGTTTGACGGTCCTGGGTTCAGTGGCACTATAAAAATGCAGGAAAGGATGGGCTTGAAGCCGCCAGCGCTGTGGGCAAGTCTCGTAATTCTCGGTGAGCTTGGCGGCGGCCTCTCCCTTGCGTTCGGCTTCTTGACGCCGCTAGGGGCAGCGGGTATCTTCGGCGCTATGTTCATGGCTATTGCCAAAAGTCACTGGAAGAACGGCTTCTGGAATAGCAAGCGAGGCCTTGAATTCCCGCTCCAGTTACTGACTGCCGCCGTCGCTATTGGTTTTACCGGCGCAGGTAGCTATGCCCTTGATGCCCTCTTTGGCATTGCCCTCCCAGCACCGCTACTCTTCGTCATTCTGGCCCTCGTGGCGCTTGTCGTGGACATCATCGGCCTCGTAATGAGTAGTGCCGCCACCGCTACAGCCGCTCCGACCTCTACGACTACGCCGGGAGAAGCCAGGCCCAGCGCATCCTGACCGCCGGGCTGTGTTGGCTTCTTCCCTCCTCACCGCCTGGATTTCTCTCTTTAGGGAAAGGAAGCTATGCGCTCTCATGGGGAATGAAGCAGCAGCGAGGGGGTTGGCTATAATCGCATTGCGCCTGCACAGGGACGCCCACGAGGTCGGTGAGCAGGGCTTCAGCAAGACAACAGACCTCTGGATGGCCAGAGACAGCGGCGGCAAGCGGACAGCTATAGCCACGAAGACAATAATGTCCATCGCACTCCTCTAGCTCGGCCATACCTCTAGAAAGCGTTGAGGAGAATAAGCTCTACCGTGTCACGGCTGCTGGCGTGCCAGTCATCCTGTTGCGCCAGGGATTACAATTCTTTGCCATCTCTGCTACCTGTTCCCATGCAGGCGGCCCACTCGATGAGGGCCAGTTGATGGGCGATATTGTCGAATGCCCCTGGCATGGTTCCCGTTTCTGTATGCGCGATGGGCGTGTCCTCACCGGTCCTGCTACCGCCAGGGCACCGCGTTATGAAGTACGTGTGCGTGATGGTCAGATTGAGATCAAGCGCAGCGGCACTCATTAGTCCGCTAATTCAGGAGTCGGAGTTTCTGCTGGCTGACGAAAAGCCCATATAAAACAAGGAGGTCACGTCAGCAGACCTCTGGGTAATCAGGGCAATGAATACAACTCTTCGCTCGTGTGGAGTTCTTGCTCACGTGTGGGGCAGTCCTGTAAACAAATAATCCGCAGGAAGATTTACATGCATACCCGCTAATCTCAGCCTCTTGACAACCAGCTTGCTATCTGTTAATATTTCAATAAGTGTTGAAGTATTGAAATATCATTACCGCAACTACGCTGATGGTTAAAGGATGCAAGATATGGATACATCATTTTCCGACGTGGATACTGCTACGCAAACCGAAAGTGGACGAAAGGTTTCGTGGTTCAACATCGGGTTGTTCTTGTTGTTGACCTTTGCGATAAGTTGGGCCTGCTTTATTGGCTTACGTGCGCTGCATGTGCCATTCATCATGTACTCGGTAGCGGGTATGTATGGCCCGGCCCTGGCGGCGCTGCTGGTACGCTTACTGCGACGTGAGGGCTTCGGCGATGCGGGTCTGCGTCTGATGGAGCGTGGCAATCGTCAAGGCGGGTGGATGTACCTGACCGCTTACTTGGTGCCGCCCATCGTGCTGTGCGCCGGTATGCTAGTAGCACTGCTCTCCGGCTATCAGCATTGGGCCTTCAGCACCAATCTCCAGGTGATAGCGCGGACACTGGTGAAGACCTTGCAGGCACAGGGACAAAGACTTCCGGCGGGTATGACGCCTGAGCGGTTGGCGACTATTACCATCATCGGGCTATCTGTAGGGGCGTTTACCATTGCCATCCCTATTAACATGCTGGCTGCCTTTGGTGAGGAGTTTGGTTGGCGTGGCTATCTCTTGCCAAAACTGGCTCCGCTCGGCGGCGTGTGGGCGGCACTTATTGTTGGCGTTGTCTGGGGGCTGTGGCATGCACCGCTGATCGTACTAGATTCCTATGACTATCCTGGCCACCCCTGGTTGGGTGTTCTGATGATGATTATCTTTACAACCGCGCTCAGTTGCATCTTTGCCTGGTTGCGCTTCCGTTCCGGTAGCGTCTGGCCCTCAACGCTGGCGCATGCGGCAGTCAACGCGCAGACCGGTTTCGCGTTCATCTTCCTTTCGCACGGGGACTCTCTGCTCGGTGCGCCAATCGGCATCCTGGGCCTGATACCCATGTTGCTCTTCGCTCTCTGGCTCATTCTTACTGGCAGACTCAATCCTGTGCCAGCGCTACTTGCTGTCCCGGCAGCACCTGTGTTAAAGAGAGAGGCGTGATTGTATGATATGATACCCACAAGGCGTGCCCTCTGTATAGCGCATATTGCCGCAGATGCACAGCAGATGTAGTGATACCCCTTGTGGGTATCATGGGGAAAAAGGTTCGGATATAATGCAAGAGGCGTACAAAGCAATCGCCGACCCAACCAGGCGGCGTATTCTGAAATACTTGCGTGGCGGCGAGCGTACCGCCGGGGAGCTGGCAGAGTATGCGGGCGTGGGGCGCACCGCGCTGTCACACCATCTGATGGTACTCAAGATGGCCGATCTGGTGCGGGTGGAACGGCGCGGACAATATCAAGTCTATTCTCTCAATACCACCGTTTTTCAGGACCTGCTCACCGAGATTATGAGCTGGTTAGGGGGGATGGATGAAGTGAGCGCTAATGAAACTACGAAAAATAGTGAAATAAGGACGGAAAGTGAATAAACGGGAGTTTGTGTATGGATTCCACAGAATATGATGAGGATCAACCATCAACGGCGTCCGACCGCATGAGCAACAGAGTGATTATCGCCATTATCGTTGTGCAGATCATCATTGCGCTGGTTTCTTATCCTTTCCTGCCCGCACTGGTGCCGACGCACTGGAATATCAACGGACAGGTGGATAGCTATGCCCCCAAGTGGGTCAATATGCTGTTGTTTCCTGCCACGAGCATCGGCATCTACTTGCTGATACGTGTCCTGTTCTGGCTTGGCCCGAATATCAGCAGTAGTGGCCAGCGTGCCAACCTGCGTGTGGTCAACCTCATCATCATAGCTGTATTGCTCTTCATGTTGCTGGTACAGATCGTGACGACGGCCATTGCGCTGGGATTTCCTATAGACATGGCATTTGTGATGAATCTGGCTCTTTCGCTGCTGCTAATTTTCCTCGGCAACTACATGGGCAAGCTGCGGCGCAACTTCTGGGCCGGCATTAGAACTCCCTGGACGATTCTTAATGAGACGGTCTGGGAAAGAACGCATCGGCTCGGCGGCTGGCTCTTTGTGCTGGCGGGCCTGATCGGCCTTGTAACCACCTTCATTCCCCCGCTACGCTTCTGGGGTGTCATGAGTGCGTTATTCGCCGTGATCGTGATCCTGGTTGTGTACTCCTACATGGAGTATGAGCGCGTGACAAGAGAGTAACACTATATCTCGTCCGAGAGTGTTAGCGATGTTTTAAAAGAAGTTGCTTGATAGTACCAAGAAGTTCATCGATGTCAAAGGGCTTATAGATCACTGCGACCCCTTGCGATTTAAGGTATTCTTGCTGCTGACGAACAACATCCAGAGCTGCTGATGAGACAATCACAGGGATGTTTCTAGTAGAAGTATGCATCTTCAGCATCTGTAGCATTTGCCAGCCAAGATTTTCATGACCAAACATGAAATCGAGGATAATGAGGTCAGGGTTGATTCGCTCGATATCTCTGACCTGCTGGGTGGGAAAGTCTGTTAGCATCACTTCGTATCCTGCATCTTCTAGTAAAAGTTTGAACATGTCTAGAAGCACCTCTGTGTCGTTCACCACAAGAATGCGTTTCATTGTTCCTTTGCCCTCTTTTTCTTCTGAACTATTGAGATGCTATATAGAGTGTATGTTATATTCTGACACACGAATTAGGTGCTAGAAAGTGACAAGAGAAATCCTGGGAATTTTCTGTTCCCTCTATATTGTTACTCTATAGAATGAGTGCTTTATAGCCAGCAGGGTGAGTACCAGGTGTTGCCTATATTATGATGAAATGTATCCCCCGAAAGTGGTCATAGCCTCCTGCCGTAGGGGCGTGATTGATCACGCCCTGATTGATCACGCCCTGATTGATCACGCCCTGATTGATCACGCCCCTGCTGGCCCATCGAGCTGCTCGCAAGGCGTGATGATGAAATGTATCCCCCGAAAGTGGTCATAGCCTCCTGGCGTAGGGGCGTGATTGATCACGCCCTGATTGATCACGCCCTGATTGATCACGCGCTGCTGGCCCATCGAGCCGCTCGCAAGGCGTGATGATGAAATGTATCCCCCGAAAGTGGTCATAGCCTCCTGCCGTAGGGGCGTGATTGATCACGCCCTGATTGATCACGCGCTGCTGGCCCGTCGAGCCGCTCGCAAGGCGTGATGATGAAATGTATCCCCTGAAAGTGGTCATGGCCTCCTGGCGTAGGGGCGTGATTAATCACGCCCTGATTGATCACGCGCTGCTGGCCCATCGAGCCGCTCGCAAGGCGTGATCAGTCACGCCCCTACGAGATCGCCGATTTCGATGGTGAAAATTCATAATAATATTGTTATTCCCTGTTTTTATTGTAGGAATGCTTCTGCCTGGTATCTTGTGAGCGCTCATCCTGCAACTGTCGAAGTTTTGCTTTTGGGCGCACAATTTCTTGCGTCTTGAGCCGCACTATGCTATACTTGCGACTTAGCAGAAATGTCATCCTGGCCTCGTGCCTGCAAGATGGATGACAGTTTTTACACACATTACACACGCTCTTGAACCGGCATGCCCCCTGGGGTCCGTGGCGCAAGCGAGCCAATCGTAGCTACCTAAGTTTGGCACCTGGGGACCCGAACGCCGATCCAGGTCGAGAGCGGAGGTACAAGGGAGGAAATTGCTTTTGGCTAATGTCATTTCAATGAAACAGCTTTTAGAGGCGGGCGTTCACTTCGGGCATCAGACCCGGCGCTGGAACCCCAAGATGCGGCCGTTCATCTTCATGGATCGCAACGGCATTCATATTATTGATCTTCAGCAAACGGTGACACGCCTGAACGAAGCCTATCGGTTCGTTGAACAACTGGCGGCGAGCGGAGAGACATTGCTTTTCGTCGGCACCAAGAAACAGGCGCAGGAGGCTGTGGCCGAAGAGGCAAAACGTTGCGGCATGTACTATGTCAACCAGCGCTGGCTTGGTGGCATGCTCACCAACTTCAAGACCATCCAGGCTCGTATCAACTACTTGCGTGAGCTGGAGGAGCGCCGTGATCGTGGCGATTTTGAGCGTCTGCCCAAGAAAGAGGCACAGCGTTTACAAGACGATATTGTGCGCCTGGAGCGCATTCTGGGTGGCATTAAGGATATGCGTCGCCTGCCCGGAGCCGTTTTCATTATCGACACGCGGAAGGAGCGCACCGCCGTTCTGGAGGCGCGCCGTCTGGAGATTCCTATTATTGCGCTGGCCGACACCAACTGTGATCCTGATGAGATAGACTATCCCATTCCGGCCAACGATGATGCCATTCGCGCTGTGCGCCTGCTGTGTTCCAAGATTGCGGACGCAGTGATAGAGGGTCGCCGCGAACTGGAGGCGCGCCAGAAAGATAGTGAGGGTGGTGAGGAAGAGGCTCCTATTCCGGTCAGTACCACCAGTGAAACCCCCGCTGGAACTTCCTCTGCACCGGTAACTGCGGAGAGTGAACCCGTCGCGGTGGGTGTTGCCGCTGAATCTGCCACGTCGGTGCCAGCAGCCGAACCAGAGCTGATTACAAAAGAGGCGCTATAAAAGCTGGACAAGAAGATACAGGCGGGAGGCAAGCGGCGTAGGAGCGCGCACCTCCCGCCTCTTCCTGTGCGATAGAGATTCCCTTTGTGATCGAAGAACCATTCCTGAAACAAGGATGGAGCGATTTGTCAAGCACTCAGAACCCTGAAAAGGTGGACAGTGATCGTTGTAGTATCGCTGTCCTCTCAGTATGATACATCAAGAAGAATGAGGAGAACACACATGAATGCGACTGCTGCTGATGTGAAGAAGCTACGCGAGGAGACGGGCGCAACCTTCGCGGATTGTAAGAAGGCGCTGGAGGAGTCCAAATCATGGGCGGAGGCCGTCAAGTACCTGGAGGAGCGTCGGGACAAGAAGGCGGAGAAAATGATCGCGGCCAACCGTGAGACGCGCGAGGGTGGCATCTTCTCGTATGTACACCACAATCACAGCGTAGGTGTGTTGCTGGAGTTGAATTGTAGCACGGACTTTGTCGCGCGCAGCGAAGCCTTCCGCGAGCTGGCCCGCGAACTGGCCCTGCAAATCGCGGGTGCCGCGCCCAAATATATCAACTTCGAGGATGTTCCGGCTGAGGTGATCGAGGCCGAGAAACAGAAGATCATGGAAGATCCCTCGATGGCGCGCGTGGCCGAGGACAAGCGCGCGGTTGCGGTCGAAGGCAAGCTCAAGAAGGCGCTATCAGCGGAGGTGCTGATGATGCAGCCCTGGGTGAAGGATGATACCGTCACCGTGGGCGACCTGGTACGTAAAGTCATTGCTGAGACGGGTGAAAACATTGTTCTGCGCCGCTTCAGCCGGTTTAAGCTGGGTGAATAGGCGCGTGAACAGTAATGTATGTGGTGATGCCTCTGGTGGGCATCATGTGACTCGACAGTGGGGCAAAGGATGGTTTTGTTAGCATGGTAGCCGATCTAAAGTATCAGCGGATATTGCTCAAGATGAGCGGCGAGGCCCTCGGCCCGCAAGGCGGCTTTGGCATTGACGCTGAGACGGTGCGCAGTATTGCGCGTGAAGTGCAGCGTGTGCATCGCCTGGGGGTGCAGGTTGCCGTCGTCATCGGTGGCGGCAACATGTGGCGCGGAGCCGATGCGGCCGCCACCGGCATAGATCGTGCTACCGCCGACTATGTTGGCATGCTGGCAACCGTCATGAACTCGCTGGTCATGCAGGATGCGATGGAGAAGCTGGGCATGGTCACGCGGGTGCAGACGGCCATCGAGATGCCCCCTGTAGCGGAGCCGTTTATTCGGCGTCGTGCTGTCCGTCACCTGGAAAAAGGGCGCGTTGTCATTCTGGCTGCCGGCAGCGGGAATCCGTTTTTCACAACGGATACCGCCGCCGCTTTGCGCGCGATTGAACTCAACGCGCAAATTTTAATCAAGGCCACGCAGGTGGATGGTATTTATGACGACGACCCCCGCCGCAACCCCAAGGCGCGCAAATTCGAGCAATTGAGCTACATGCGTGCCCTGAATATGGGCCTGCGGGTGATGGACAGCACAGCGATTTCGCTGTGTAAGGATAACCACATGCCGATCATCGTCTTCAATTTGCGCCAGCCGGGCGCATTAGAGGCCATTGTACGCGGCGAAAAGTGTGGTACACTCGTCTCAGACGTTGACGAAGCTTTGTGATGGTGCAGCCTGTATGCACTGTGTTGTCACGTCCCGTTTTAAGGGTAGAAGGTACCCATGTGGTCTGCATGGATACGAGACCACCCATAGAAAATAGGGAGTATCATTGGTATGACAGCAGATTTATTTGCCGATGCAGAGCGACGTATGCAAAAAGCCGTCGAGGCCCTCAAGTCGGATCTGGCCGCCATTCGTACCGGTCGTGCAAGTCCAGCACTGGTAGAGCGCATTCAAGTGGATTACTATGGTTCTCCTACGCCTCTCAACCAGGTCGCATCGATTACTGCCCCCGAGGCCCGTTTACTGGTGATCCAGCCCTGGGAGCGCAAGATGTTGACCGATATTGAGAAGGCCATTCAGAAATCAGACCTGGGCATTAACCCCAGTAATGATGGTCAGGTGATCCGCCTGGCTATTCCGCCCATGACGGAGGAACGCCGCCGCGACCTGGTCAAAGCCCTTCATAAGAAGATGGATGAACACAAGGTTGCCATACGCAATATCCGCCGTGATGTGCATGATAAATTGCGCGACCGTGAAAAGAAGAAAGAAGTGTCCGAAGACGAGCTGAAGCGTAGCACCGAGCGATTGCAAAAGCTCACCGACCGCTACATCGAGGAGATGGAGAAGATCGGCAAGTCGAAGGAGCAGGAGATTCTGGAGGTCTAAGTTGACCAAGATCGACAATCTTTTTTCCAGGCAAGGGAAAGAGAACGTTTCGCAGCAGACGATACCCGTTACGTCTGAACAATCGCAGCAAACTCGCGACCCCGGCCTCCCACGTCACATCGCCATTATCATGGATGGTAATGGACGTTGGGCTACGCGCCGTCATCTGCCACGCCTGGCCGGTCACAAAGCCGGCGTCAATGCCTTGCGTCGCGTTGTCGAGTGTGCCGCCGACGAACACATTGAGATGTTAAGTGTGTATGCCTTTTCTACCGAGAACTGGGGGCGACCTCGTAGCGAAGTCGAGGGCTTGATGCGCCTCTTCTGGGAGACCATCCGCTCGGACCTGGAGAAGCTGCATCGTGATGGGGTGCGTCTGCGCCATCTTGGTCGTCTACAGGATCTTTCACCCGATATTCAAAAGGCCGTGCGAGACTCGGTGGAGTTGACGCGCAACAATACCCGCATCGGCCTGAACGTCTGCTTCAATTATGGCGGGCGAGCAGAACTCGTGGATGCCGTCCGCCAGATTATTGCCGACGGGCGCACCCCCGATGCCATCACCGAGGAGTTGATTGCCTCCTACCTCTACACCCGCGACCTGCCTGACCCCGATCTGGTCATTCGCACGGCAGGCGAGATGCGTGTCAGCAACTTCTTGTTATGGCAATCGGCCTATAGCGAGTACTACGCGACACCAACACTCTGGCCGGACTTCGGGCGCGAGGATCTGTTGGCCGCGCTGGAGAGTTACCGTCAACGCCAGCGACGCTTCGGCAAGCTTCCTGTTTCCCCTACATAAAAAATGACGTGTAAGAGTAGGGGCCACCTGAAGTAGATAACAAACCGGTGTAGTGTCTCGATTTATCGTACCCACCGTGCGATGATGAATTTTTCCGACCAGAACCGGCACCGTCTGCCGTAGGGGCGTGATCAGTCACACTCTGGGAGCGCCTCGGCTGGTCAACAGGGCGTGATCAATCACGCCCCTACGGTGTTTATTTGCATAAGAGGTCTCTACTACACAACCTTTGGGGGGAGGAAAGCGGTTGCAACCGATCAGTCAATCGAATAGCCAGCCGAACACAGGCAACACAGATGAACCAGAGCGACCCAGGACGCAAAGCTCTGTGGCACAGCGTTGGGTGACGGCTCTTATTGTCATGCCTATCGTGCTGGTCTTTGTCTGGTTTGGCGGCTGGGTCGCTTTCGCCGCAACAGTTCTCGTCGTCGTACTCGGCACGATTGAGCTGCATAATATGCTCCTGCACGCGGGCTATCACCCGTTGATCTGGATTAGCTTCGGCCTCAGTCTCCTGTTCTTACTTGCTCCCATGTTTCCTCACTACCGCCTGCTCTTGCTCGAAATCGGTCTTGGTGGCGCGCTGCTTGTTTCTTTTCCCTGGCTCTTCACACGCGTGGAGTTGGAGGGTGCAGTGGTCGATTGGGCCTTAACGCTGGCGATCTCTCTCTATCTTGGTTGGCCCATGAGCTTCTTCCTGCTCTTGCGCGGTTTCACTCCCGGCACTTTGCATATCGGCAGTAGCAGTGCCCCCTGGATTGTGCTACCGGCGGGAGCCTGGTGGTTGCTGATGGTACTGCTTGGCGTGTGGGGCTTTGATGGTGCGGCCTTCTTCACCGGTCGCTACCTGGGACGACATAAAATGGCTCCGCGCATCAGCCCCGGTAAAACCTGGGAGGGCACGGTGGGCGGCTTCGTGCTTTCCATTGCCGCCGGACTGCTTCTGACGGTAGCTCCATTAGGCGTTCCCTGGTATCTGGCAATTCTGCTCGGTATCCTGCTGGGCATCGCCGCCGTCTTTGGCGATCTGGCCGAGTCGCTCATCAAGCGACACGCGCACGTAAAAGATAGTGGGCAGATTATGCCGGGGCATGGCGGTATGCTGGACCGGGTAGACAGCCTGCTCTTCGCGGTGATTGTGGTCTATCTGTTTGCTTTGTTTAGCGGAAAGTTAGGACCACTCTAATGTGTCCGTGCACAGGCGGGGCGTGATAACGAATTTTAACAACCGAAATCGGCCACGGATGACTCCGTAGGGGCGTGATTTATCACGCCCTACCTGTGCATCGAGCCGTTCCCAGGGTATGATGAAGCAGGGCGTGATGAAGCAGGGCGTGATGAAGCAGGGAGAGATGAAGCAGGGCGTGATGAAGCAGGGAGAGATGAAGCAGGGCGTGATGAAGCAGGGCGTGATGAAGCAGGGCGTGATGAAGCAGGGAGAGATGAAGCAGGGCGTGATGAATCACGCCCCTACGAGAGCGCCGATGTCGCTGGTGAAAATTCATTATCACGTCCAGACCACAAATTCGTATGATTCTTGTAGAAAGACGCGGTTCCACACAAT
>DAOTVZ010000268.1:0-18027 GCA_034436045.1 Ktedonobacteraceae bacterium
CGGCATGGCGGCTGATAATGGGAATAGACAATACGGAACGAAAGCCATCGTCGTAGGAGAACGAGTGCTGTTCGGGGCCAAGCAGGCGCTGGACGGGTTTGCCACTGCTCATCGCCTGCACCGCCGACTATCTTGATATCTCTTCCTGGTTCTGGTATCCCGATGGCGACGTAGCGGGTGAGACGAAATAAACAAGATGACCCCTGGATGGCAGTGTTATGACTTTTCCTTCCTCACCCTTGCAGTCGTAGTAGTCTCTTGTCGGCACCCTCTGTTGTATACTTTGCTGCGCAAATTGATAAGGAACAGAGGACTGTGCTGGTCTATTCTCTATAGAGCAGTCCCAGCACAAGCCCGAAGACTAAATGACGAATAACGTTTTGGCGGAAGGATTTCCAGTTTGCCAGTGGGGGCATCTCACCATTCTTGATCAGCGGGTGGTGTTTGTCGGCGATAGGGGTGAGCCACCAGACGGCGATAATGAAGAGTTCGCCGAAGAGGGAGCCGCGTAGCCAGTCGGGGCCAGGCAGGAAGCGTTTGCCGACGGCGGCATAGATTTCGGCCAGTGCCACGCCGTTGAGCAGATGAATGGCCCAGGCCAGCGTGCGGCCTTGCGGACTCCGCTTTTCACCCTCAATCATGCCTTCGATGAAGCGCACATCACTGAAGTGATTGTTCCATAGTACTTGATCACCTTCCATTGCAGCACTATAGGCCAGTGTGGCGATCAGGCCGACCAGGGCGGCCTTCCCTGGTTTCCAGTTTTTACTCACAATATCCTGCATAATTTTCATCATTTTAAGCTTTATCCTTTGTCTTATCACTACTTCTACAAAAATGACACGTTGATGCTTACCTTAGAGACGCTGTTTGCGGCCCACGCAGGGTAGCGCAAGTAGCATGGCGACGAGGCCGCCAATACCGGTGGCGACGAAGTTGACGACATCGTTATCAAACCAGGGGATGCCGCGCAACGGACGGGTAGGTGTGCCGCAGCGATGAACACGCCGCTCCGTCTCTTTCTCGCACTGTGGACAATAGTACATGGACTGCACCGTTGCCCCCAGTAAGCTATCGGCCAGACTGCCAATGAAGCCGGAGATCAGGGCAATGCATGGAAGTGCATTATATGCTTTATGAGCGCTCTTCTCTCCATCTTTCTTATCGGCGTGTTTGAGCTTTTGCAATAGCCAGAAGGTGCTGCCTAGAGTAAGTGCACCGAGAGCAGCCGCGCCCAGACCGGTCGGGCTGATGCCGCCGGAGGTGCCGGGCGTGGTGCGTTGGCCTGTCGTAATCAGACGTGGCGGCTGTGGACTGAGGACGCCCAGTTCGGTGGCCCAGGTATCGGCGGTGGCCGTTGCCAGGGTCCCTACATAGCCCGCCTGATAGAGCTGGCGGTGGCGCTCCGAGAGGCTCAGGCCATAGCAGAGAGCCAGCAGCGCCGCCAGGCCACCGTTGGCGAGAACCTGGCCCAGATCGCGTTGTGTTCCCTTGCTGAACTTGTCGGCGGCCACCTGCTCCTTATCGCGCTCGCGGAAGTGTGAAAGTAAGCTGGAGGAGCCGAAGAAATAAATGAGGGCCAGGCCCCAGGGCAGACCACCCAGACCAAAGGTTGTTGTGCCGGTGATAACCGCTCCCACGATGCCGCTACGATTGAGCGAACGGCGGCGGTAGGCCAGCAGACCGATAACGCTACTTAAAAAAAGCCCGACCAGCAGGCGCGCTGGTTTCCAGCGCAACGTGTAGTACCTCAACATGGTTAGTGCCATTTCTTGTTACAGAATCTTGGAATTATCAGTTCTATTCTAAAGAAGACCCGGCGTGACGGCAATAGCGAGTACCCAGGTAAGAAGAATGTACTCACTATCAAACTGCCGGTCAGATATAGCCTCTCACTCGACGAAGAGATATGAGGAGGGAGCGGTTCCAGGGAAAGGGCCAGGTCGCTACATAGTACTTTTGGAAGATTCGGTACAGGTGTATTGTATTATATCAACGTGTACTGTTATGTCGTCATTCATTGAACTCTTCTCCAGGCGCACGTCGGGGTACAAACAGGGTCTTCTGATGCGTCAAGTCCTGGCGAAAGTGAGGAGGAAAAGTGATTACGTGTAACCGCTGTGGAAGTGTGAACCCAGCCGATGCGCTGCAATGTCGGACGTGCCGAACTCCACTAGCCAAGCCTGATGAACAAGGAACAAATACGAAACGAGCTATGGATGCCTCGATGTCACCAGAATTGCCTGCGTGGCTGGAATCGTTGCGCGCGCAGGAGCGTCCTCTCTCGTCGCAGAGTAACGCCGCCTCTTTTAACGCGGCAGGTTTGATTGATGATAACTCCTTACCGGCCTGGATGCGCCCGGAGCATGGGGATGATTCAAAGCCATCAACTGCCTATGGTGCAATTGACAGCCGAAATTCGCTCGACGGGCTGCGTCCTTCCGGCATAGTGGCCCCCAATACCGATCAATTGCCGAGAGAAGGTATCTCGGCCAGTTCGCTGATTGATGAGCAGTCCCTTCCCGGCTGGTTGAGCGGGTCGAACGTCAGTAGCGGCACAGTGCCGCCGCAGAATATCTCGGCCAATGAGCTGGTGAATCAAGATGTGCTGCCTGCGTGGATGAAATCCTTCCAACCACAGTCGGCTCCTGTGCAATCATCGGGGCCGATAGTTTCTCCGTCGTCGTCGCGGCCTGCCCAATCGACGCCGTCACCGTTGATGTCTGCGCCGCCTGCGTCGGGCTTCTCAGCGCGTGATCTGCTTGATCCGCAGGCGTTACCTTCCTGGATGACTCAGGGCGATCAGCGCACACCACAGACGCCTGCCCGACCTGGGCAGAGCAGCAATGGGCCGATGTCACCCGTGCAGGGCGAGCTACCGCCTACGCGCGGCTTTTCAGCCTCATCGCTGATTGACGCCAACTCCTTGCCATCCTGGTTGCGCGAGAATAATGCCCAGGGTGTGCCGAGAACCGGTAGCTCCGGGGTATCGTGGCCGACCGGTACAGCAGGGACACAGGGGACGCAAGATGTATCACCAATGGCACCGGCAGCACAGACACCTCAGCCACCGCAACCACCGATGCGGCAATCTGGCCCCGCGTGGTCTGCTGCACAGCCCATTCCCGGTATGCTAGATGCCTCGTCCCTGATGGATTTGAGCGCGTTGCCCGATTGGCTGCGTCCAGCGGCTGAGCAGCACATCGCGCAGCAGGGGCAGGGGAATAGCGGTCAGGCACAACCTGCGTATATGCCTCCTCATCGTGCCGACAATGTGCGTGTGCCGAGCCGCCCGCGTGCCGAGATGGGGACGCATGATGGCAGCGAAGTGGCCGCCAATGTCTTTGCCTCAATGCTGGGTGTGGCCGCGACTGCGCCGAAGTTTCCCACCGGTTCACAGGGCATGGCGGGCGTTCGACCGCCAGAACAAATGGGGCCGAATGATCTGCCAAATGCACCGCGCGCGGGACAATCTTCGCAGTATGGGCCTCCACAGTCGGTCGCTCCGGCGGGCACAATGGGTACGCCTTATACTTCTGGGATGATGGGAGCTTCCGGCCCTGGCCCCGGTCAACCCTTGTCCCCGCAATCCGGCCAGGGCTATATGCCTGCCGCGACGGGCAGCAACGCGCCACATGCAGCGTCTGCGCCTGGAACGAATATGGGCGTATCGTCAATGTCGCCCGGCGCTGGCATGATGAATCCACCGCAGGCGGAGGCCAAACCGGCTAAAAAGGGGCTCTTTGAGGCGATTCGCAACTGGCTGTCCCGGTCTTAGGAGAGGAGAGGAAGACAAAACATGTACATGCAACCTCAGCAGGAGCGAGGACAGGAACAGACGCAGCGTCAGCAGCAGCATACGCCGATACCACAAGGCTCAATCAATTCGCTTCTCGTAGCCGATTGCGGCACGGTCTATACAAAGGTATCGCTGTTTGGACTGGTGGAGGGGCAGTATCGTCTGATGGCGCGTGGCCAGGCCCCCACGACGGTCGCGCCGCCGCAGGAAGATATTATGGCAGGCATCATGCAGGCCATCCAGCGCATCGAGGCCGTGACCGGGCGGCGTTTTATGAAGGATGGACAGATCATCACGCCGGAACAGGAGAATGGGGACGGCACCGATATATTTATCGCCACCATTAGCGCGGGTGGCCCCTTGCGTATGGTCATCCTGGGGGCCGTGAGCAAGAATCTGGAAGAACTGGCGCGTCAGGCCGTCTCCGGTCTCTATGTGGAAACGGAGGCATTGCCCGCCCCATCGTTTCTGGCCGTCAATGAGCCTGTCCCGGTTGGTGGTGGTCAGGCCCGCCCCTGGTCTGCGGAGCGTATGAACATGGAGCGGGAACGGCAGTTGGCGGCGATGCAGGAGCTACAGCCCCACGCGGCCCTTATCGTGGGTATGGCCGATGGCCCCAGTGGTCCCATGCCTTTGAGAGAGGCTTGTGAGTTACTGGTTAATGCTGCCGGTGCCGGTGGTCAGGGCAATTCTCCCCGGCCTTCCGCACCGCAATATACGGTTATCTATGCGGGCGCACCGCAGTATACCGAGGCCACTCGTAATATGGTGCAGAGTGTGGCCGAGATGGCGCGCATTGAACCGCTGGTGTCGCAAGCGCAATTGGGAGCTATCAGTGTCGCGGCGGCGGCGTTACATGAGCGTGTTGTGCTGCAACGCATCCCTGGTTATCAACGTTTACTCTCCTGGTCGAGCGCCGCGCCGGTGGCAACCACGACCTCGCTGAGTAGTCTGGTGCGCTTCCTGGCCCAGCACTATGCTATGAACGTGACGGCAGTCGATCTTGGTGGTATGACAACGACAGTGATGGTCGCAGGCGAGAAGGGTGAGTTTATTCCGAAGGTCAACGCGGGTGTAGGCATCGGGCCGGGTATTGGCGCGGTGCTGCAACTGGCGGGCGTGCAGCGGCTTGCGCGCTGGCTACCTTTCCCTGTCACGGAAGAAGAGTTGCGCCAGTTTGTGTTGAACCAGATTGTGCATCCGCAGGTGATACCCACCAGCAAGCGCGAACTGCAAATCAGCCATGCCTTCGCGCGCGAGGCCATTATTCTGACGATGGAAGAGGCCAAACGGCATGCCGGTGAGTGGCTGGAGTCAGACCTGATCCTCGCTACCGGTGCGACGCTGGCCCATGCCCCCAGCTACGGGCAGGTGGCTATGATACTGCTCGATACCTTGCAGCCGCGCGGCGTGGTTTCGCTGGTGCTTGATCCTGCCATGCTTATTACGCAACTGGGAGCCGTTGCCACTGTCGCGCCGGTGACGGCGGTGCAGGTCAACGAGAATGACGCGGTGACGCATCGACTTGGCACCTGTGTCATTCCTTTCGGCGATGTGCGTCCCGGACAGGTGGTTTTGCGTGTGGAGGTAGAATATAATAATGGACGCTCGCAACAGATCGAGGTTGTTGGCGGTACTATGGCGGTGATCCCATTGCAGATGAATGAACAGGCCCTGCTCTCGCTCTTTCCCGCGCCCGGCGTCGATGTAGGCCTGGGGCCGGGCGAGCGAGCGCGTGCCGCCGAAGAGATCGATGGTGGCCTGCTTGGCCTGATTATCGACGCGCGAGGACGCCCCCTTGTGCTGCCACCCAACGACTCCGAGCGCCAGTTGCGCCTGCAACAGTGGGCACAAGCATTAGGTGCGTAGGGGTGTGATTATAACTTTTTCTGACCAAACCCGACTGTGGAAAATTTCCGTAGGGGTGTGATTCATCACGCCCTGGGAGTGGTGCGATGAGCAGGCAAGCAAGCAAGCAAGCAAGGCATGATGTATCACGCTCCTACGAGATACGATGCAACGGGGAGGGGAAGAATCGATGGCCTATCCGCCTGGTTGGCCCGTAATGGTACAGAGGTTGGTAAAACGCGAACGCTGGCCCGAACCGGTCTCCGGGCGATGTGTCCCGCTCGTAACAGTGGGGCAGCGCGTCAGTCCTGATCAGACGATCATTCGCGTGGAGCGAGAGGGACAGGAAAGTAAGGGCAATAAGGATGACAAAAGCACGCTTACCAGGTCTGGAGTAGGGAGTGTGCCCGATGTACCCGAACTCGTTCCGGCAGGTCTCTATGGTCGCGTGGTGGAGATCACGCGCCGAGGCGGTGTGGTCATTGAGAGCTATGCCACAATCTTGCAGGGGACGCTGGGGGCCGGTCGGCAGGTTGCAGGCGTTTTAACCATGTGGCATGGCCCTACGCCCGGTGTGATGGAGCGTAACCCGCGCATGATCCCTCCTGGGGCTGTCCTGGTGGTGCCGGGGCCGCTCAACTTTGCCCTGCTGCGCCAGGCGGTGAATTCCGGCGTTGTTGGTATTGTCGCCAGCAGCATCTCGGTCGGCGATCTCGAAGGTTTTTTGCACACCGACATGATCCAGTTGCTGACTACGCGGAGTGCAACACCCTCCAAACTGATCGAGTCCCCCACTTTGACTATTCTGTTGACAGAGGGGGTTGGCAGTGCTACTATGCCAGCACGGGTTCTCAATTTACTAAGTCAGTACCAGGGCGCGATAGTCTTGTTGACGGGCAATATGTCGCCGCAACAGCGCATTTTTCCCGAATTGATTATTTCGTTGCCGTTTAAGGATGCTCAACAACTGAATTCAGCCGCGTTTCCCTCCCAGGTTTTGCGGAAGGATGCACTGGTACGGGTCTGTGGAGGGGAGCACAAGGGCATGATCGGTGTGATCGATTATGTCTTCTCACATCAGCAGGTGTTTGCTTCCGGCATACGCGCCGATGCGCTGCGCCTTCGTCTGGAAGATGGATCCTTGCTGGTCGTTCCCGTTGCGCTGGTGAAGCCAGTTGGGTAAGCATAATTGCCACTATCGGAGTTTTCCACAGTCAGAGGGAGTTATCCACATATTTTGATACAAATATGTGGATAACTTTTCGTGCCTTTTTTGGGAGAGTAGATTCCCGTATTATGTCTCCCACCTACTACTATTTCATTGTTTCTCTGCTTTCCTCTCATCAATCTCTCACCAATAAATCATGCTCACTTGCTATACTCATGCCGAGGTCGTCACGTAGAAAGCAAGAACATTAACTTTGGAGAAGGAGTAAAATGCAACAAAGGCATGTATATTGGAAATATGTTTTGTCTTCTGTGCTGAGCAGCCTGGTAAGCCTACTGATAGTAAGCTGTGGAGCGCTGGTGACCTCCGCACCAAAAATAACGGCAACAGGATCGACCTTGATCAAACAGCCCTATTCAACGCCCTCCGCAGCGCAGGTGCTTTATGATCAGCCGCTCACGCAAGCTTCGGCAGGATGGGCGAGTAACCCTGCCTGCTCATTTAGTTCCGCTGGCCTGGATGTACAGCCGCAGGGCGGGCAGGCATACATCTGTCTGGCACCACTGACCCCTCCCTCTGATGTGTCTGTGACGGTTACAGTTCAGCAAATCAGGGGTTCAGTGCAGCATGCCTATGGTATCGTGTTCCGGCATAGCGCGCCCCATAACTATGATTTTTTCGGTATTGACTCGCATGGGCATTTTACGCTGACTATAGTGGTCAACGATGTGAAACACGTCGTGCTGCCATTCACAGCAAGTAAGGTAATCCACCAGGGCTTGAACGCCGTAAATGAATTGCAGGTGATTGTTAAGGGACAACAGGTGACACTGCTGATTAATGGTACACCTGTGGGACAGGCAACACTCTCTGCTTTCGCCAGGGGCGGTGTTGGTTTGCGCGGTATTGATAATGGGCATGTGCTATTTCGTCATCTTGTTATTGCGGCGGTGTAGCTATCCGACCGAGGGAGGTATGTGGCATTGCCTGGGGCAGTGTGACTGTAAATGTGGAACCTTGTCCCGGTTGGCTTTCGACAGTGATGGAGCCACCATGCATCTCAATGATCCACTTCACCAGGGAGAGCCCCAGGCCACTATTATTGTTCTCCGTGCGTAATCGCGCGGGATCAACGCGATAAAAACGTTCAAAGATGTGCGGGAGATGTTCTGGTGCAATGCCGATACCGGTGTCTTGCACAACAACCTGGGCGACTGCCCCGTTTTGTCTGGCAATTACTGTTACCTTGCCGCCCGCGTTTGTATACTGGATGGCATTATCGAGCAAGTTCATCACGGCCTGGATCAGGCGCGACTCATCACCCAGAATGGTGACAGGTTGTGCTGCATAGACCTCAAGCTTGAGATCGTGTTCCACCGCTAGCAGCTCGGCATTTTGGGCTACAGCGTGTACAAGCTCATCAAGGCGTACCGGTTCGCGCTCGAAAACAACATTACCTTCGTCGGCCCGTGCCAGAACCAGCAGGTCGCTGATGAGGCGTCCCAGCCGCTCGGTTTCGTTGTTGATGTTTTCAAGCAAGGTTTTGTATTCAGTGGACGAGAGTTCTTGCAAGAGGGCCAGATCGGTCATGCTGCGAATAACCGCAACGGGCGTGCGTAGTTCATGAGAGGCATCAGCAACAAAGCGCAATTGGCGCGCGAAAGATTGGTCAAGTCGCTCAATCATCTCATTGAGCGTTTGAGCGAGGCGACGCACTTCATCGTGAGCAGACGGCACTGGCACGCGCTGATGGAGATCACCTGCGCCAATCTGTCGGGCCTTGCGCGTCAATTGATCGATAGGAATAAAGGCACGCGCCGCCAGCCAATAGCTTCCTGTCCCTCCCAGTAGCAATGCGAAGGGCGCAATAAGCAGGAGTTCAAGGAGAAGGCTGCGTAAAGAGGTTTCGAGTTGCGCCAGCGATTCGCCTACCTGGACGATGGCAATGGATGTACCATTCTCAGTAACGATTGTGCTGTAGAGGCGAACCTGTTGACCCGCACGGGTTTGTACGGTGCCTAGCCATTCATGTTGATGCAACGTTTCTGTCATGCTTATAGCTGGCACGAGCAGCATATGAAACGAAGGTGTGGCGCTTACAACATGACCATGCAGGTCTAAAACGCGGACGAGCGTACTAAACATGATATCAATGTGAGTGCCTTGCTGATTATTGCTTGAAGGAGTGTTTCCTGTTCCTTCAGGTTGCCCGCCTATATCCTGAATAGTTACAATGCCTCCATCGCTGTTAATATTAGTAGCGATCTGCCTGGCTTGCAGGCTCAATGCTTTATCAAGGTTATTAAGCAATGAGGTCTGCAACTGGGTATAGAGCAGTATGTCAGAGCAGAGCAACAGCAAGGCAAAGACCAGGGTATACCAGATGGTGAGTTGCATACGAATACCGGGGGGCCATAGGTGGCGAAGTCGCAACATCTATTCGGGCTCCTTGAGTTGATAGCCTGTTCCACGCACAGTATGAATGACATTGGGTTCACCCTCTGCGCAAAGTTTGTTGCGCAGATAGCGAATGTAAACGTCGATGACATTCGACATATGTTCGGCATCAAAATCCCACACGTGTTCAGCAATCATAGTGCGACTTAGCACCTGGCGCGGATGATGCATTAGAAAATTGAAGAGAGCGTATTCTTTGCTTGAGAGCGTGATAACGCGCTCACCTCTTTTGACCTCTTGCGTTGCTGTATCGAGGGTGATATCCAGAAAAGAGAGAAGCGATGACCGCGTGGAGCCTTCGCGTCGCAGCAAGGCGCGTACCCGTGCTTCTAGTTCACTGAACGCAAACGGTTTGACGAGATAGTCGTCTGCACCGAGATTAAGGCCCATCACGCGCTGATCCACCTCGCCGAGAGCTGTTAACATCAAGATTGGGACAGTCCGTTTATGATTGCGCAGCCGACGACAGACTTCAAAGCCATTGAGGCCGGGCAGTAGCACATCCAGAATCAATAGATCATAGGGAGTGCTGAGCCCGGAAGCCAGGGCATCTTCCCCATTGGTCAGTAGATCAACGGCGTAGTGATATTTTTCCAGGCTTTTCTTCAGATTTGGCCCTAAAGAGGGATTATCTTCAGCTAATAAAATGCGCATCTATTTATTTCTCCTTGTCTCATCATCGTCCAGATTGGTTCTCTCCTTAATTGTAGGAGCCAAAAATGAGGAGATGATGAGTTCAATATTCTATACTCACAACAAACGGGATATTTATGGGAGGGGGAGAGGTTAAAGGAGTAAGGTGATTTGTTGTTCAAACAGCCGGGGAACGTAGCTGAGATCATCAACTACATTCCCCGGCTGTGTCAACTCATACGGCATTGCGCACGTATGGATTTACCTTATGTGTGCGATCTAATAATCGCCTTCAAAGTTGCCATCTTGCTGGGTATTGGAACCGCTGCTATCGTTGGATTCAGTGGTATTCTCAACGCTTTCGCTTTCGAGACCTACAGCTTCTGCCATATTTGCATTCCTCCTTTCTTCCAGTCTATATTGTGCGTGCATTTCTCTCGTTCGCACATTACTATCTTAGACGCTTTTTATGAGAAAACTATGAAGAAAATCATGAGAATTTTCTATGACAGGTGTGGGAGAACGATGGTGGCCTGTTTTGCAATGTCAGTAGTACACTGCCCGCGAACGAGTGTCGCGTAGGCTCCATTACGTTGAAGTAACTCTTCGTGTGACCCCATTTCAACTACATGTCCTTGTTCGACTACCGCGATTAAGTCTGCCGTGCGCACGGTCGAGAGGCGATGAGCGATCAGTAGAACCGTATGCTGCCCACGTAGCGTGTCGAGGGTTGAACGGATTTTTTCTTCGGAGAGAGAATCCAGGGCGGAGGTCGCTTCATCAAAAATGAGAATAGGAGCCTGGCGTACCAATGCCCGTGCGATTGCTACGCGCTGGCGTTGCCCACCAGAAAGTTTTGTGCCGCGTGGGCCGATCAGCGTATCCAGGCCATTGGCGAGTTTCATCTCAAGGATGCCAGCCTGTTGTGCTGCTTGCAGGATGATGTTATCGTCGGCGTCCAGCCGACCATAGGCAATATTTTCGCGGATACTGCCCATGAACAGCGTGATTTCCTGTGGAACAACCGCCATATAATGGCGCAGCTCGGTAGTTTCAAACTGGCGTATATCATATCCAAAAACCGTAATACGTCCAGCATCAGGATCGTAAAACCTCTGTAAGAGCGCTATGGCGGTTGATTTGCCGCCGCCGCTAGCTCCAACCAGACCAACAATTGCGCCGCGAGGAACAGTAAGATTAAAATCTCGTAGTATCGTTCGCCCTGGTTTATAGGAAAAGAAGACATGCTCAAAGGTGATAGCCGATTCAACAATTCTGTATGGTGGATGATATGCTTTAAGCAATGTGCTGCGTGGAAGTAAGGCGGCAGAGGGTTCATCATGGTCTTTCGACAGGTCAAGCAAGGCCGCAACGCGCTCCGCTGCTGCTAATCCGCTCTGCATTGTGTTGCCCAGACGGCTCAGGCTCAAGAGTGGGTTATAAAGTTGTCCGAGGTAGGCCAGAAAGATGACGAGGCCGCCAATGGTGAGTGTACCTGCCGCGAGCGCCTGTGCCCCAAAGTAGACCACAAGAACTGTGCCAACGGTTGCGATTATATCGCTGAGTGGCGTAAAGATGGCGCGCTGGCGTGCTGCATCCAGGCGTGCCTGCCAGTGTTGCTCGCCACGTTCTCGAAATCTTTGCTCCTCATGTGAGAAGCGCACGAAAGACTTGACCAGCACAATTGCAGAAAGAACTTCCTCCACCGTTGCCGTCAACTCTGAGAGACGTGTGCGTACTTCGCGCGATGCTAATCGACTACGACGTGCGTAGAGTGCAAGTGAGACAAACAGGAATGGAAGTACCAGTAATGAGATGGCAGCAAGGAATGGGTCCAGATAGAAGAGCATCGTGGCAAACACGAAAATGGTGAGCGCCTGCGTCGTTCCATCGGTAATACCAGCAACGAGAACATCTTCTACCGCTCCCACATCACTAATGAGGCGACTTACACTTTCACCAACGCGATGATCGTGATGATAATGCAGAGAGAGGCGCAACAAACGAGCGAATAACTGATGGCGCAGATCAATCACGACCCGCCCTCCAATATAGGCACCCTGGTATTGATCGAGATAGTTTGCGCCACCTTTGAGTAAGGCAATGGCCAGATAGCCGCCGCAAATCCATAGCACGACGGGGCCGGTTGGCTGTGCCACTAGATTATCAACAATCAGTTTGAGGAGGTAGATTTTTGCCGCGTTTAAAAGTGGACGAGATAGCGTTGCCAGAAATGTTACGATAAGGCGTCCACGGTAGGGCTTAAGCAGAACCAGGAAACGGAACCAGGTGCGCATATTACTCGGACTCCTCGTTCCATTCGTGAGCCAGCAGGCCCATGTGCAGCATGTTTTGCCAGCGTCCTGCGCTCCAGACGCTTTCACGTTCACACCCTTCAACTACAAAACCGAGACGCTGATAAACGGCTAGTGCCCGTTTATTGCTTTCGAGGACTGTAAGGCCGAGGCGGTGAAGGCCCATTTCGGTGAAACAAAAGTGAAGCAGTGTGCGGAGTGCATCACTACCATAACCTTTATTCTGCATCTCCGGCAAGATGAAGAGGCGTAATGACGCTTTATGGGCTTGCCAGTCGATGTCATTTAGACGGATGAAGCCGACGATGGCCTCTGCTTTTGTTTGTATGACCACAATCTTAACACGTGGCGTGCGGAGAAGCCGCTCAAACTCTTGTTCTTGACTTTCGCGGGCATCAAGCGCATAGACGGTAGTTGCCAGCCAGCGATCTATTTGTGGATCATGCTCCCAGCGACGCAGCACTGCCAGATCAGCAGCACGCACCGGACGCAAATCAATCAACCTTCCATGAATCATTGCTCAGTAATCCTCCCAGGTAGTTATAGGTCTCCTGACTACAGAGTATGGAAGGCTAAGATGATAGGAGCATGAAGGAATGGGTGTTTGCAGCGAATAAAGACTCACTCAATGGGATGCTCAACGCTTTCAAGATAAGTACTGGCAGAGCATCCCATCATTTTCTAAAGATGTACATTCGTAAGAGAGTGCTGCGCGTCTGCTGGCTAGAGGATCGTTATGCTCTTTTTGTAACCGGCTATGGCAGCAGCAGTGAGCGCCCGGTCATATCCTTCGGTTGTGGGATACCCATGATATGCAATATGGTTGGTGCGACATCGGCCAGAATACCGCCGGAGCGCAGACGGGCGTTGGCATATTGCGGCACAACCAGGTAAAGTGGCACCGGATTGGTGGTGTGTGCGGTAAAGGGCTTGCCGGTCTCGTAGTCGATCAACTGTTCCGCGTTGCCATGATCGGCAGTAATCAGCAGGCCGCCCCCCATTGCCAGCGTAGCCTCTACCACGCGCCCGACGCCGGTATCCACTGCCTCCACCGCTTTTATAGCCGCCTCGATGACGCCGGTATGCCCCACCATGTCGGCGTTGGCATAGTTCATAATCACCAGATCATAGACCCCGCTACGAATATGCTCGATAGCGGTATCGGTTACGCCTGCCGCGCTCATCTCCGGTTGCAAATCGTAGGTCGGCACCTTTGGCGAGGGTACCAGCACGCGATCCTCGCCGGGGAAGGGCGTCTCGCGCCGTCCGTTAATAAAATAGGTCACGTGCGCGTACTTCTCGGTTTCGGCGGTATGGAACTGGCGCAGGCCATGCTCGGAAATGACACGCGCCAGGGGCATCTCTACCTCGTCGGCGCGATAGGCCACGGCGGCATCTAATCCCTCCTCGTATTCGGTCATCATCACGAATTGCAGATCGGCGATGCGTGGACCACGGGCAAACTTGCCCTCGGCCTGGGGCGGCAGTTCTGGCAAGACAAACGCTTTGGTCAACTGGCGCGCGCGGTCAGGACGGAAGTTATAGTGGATGATGGCATCTCCGGCCTTGACGATGGCGACGGGGTGTTGATCCTCCATGATGACCGTTGGCTCGATAAATTCGTCAGTAACGCCTTTATCGTATGACTGCTGAATAGCGGCGATAGGAGACGAGGCGCGCAACCCCTCGCCTTTTGTCATAGCAAAATATGTGCGCGCCGTGCGATCCCAGCGGTTGTCGCGGTCCATCGCATAGTAGCGTCCACTCACCGTTGCCACCTTCGCTGGATGGTCGCCGCCGATTTCTTGTGCGCGCGCTTCTAGTTGGCGCATAAATTCGACGCCGCCCGTAGGCGAGGTATCGCGGCCATCGGTGAAGGAGTGGATATAGACGTGCTCAACTTCGTGCATTTGCGCTAGCCTCAGCAGTGCCTCCAGGTGCGACTCATGTGCGTGGACACCGCCGTTGCCAAGCAGGCCACAGATATGCAACTGCGACTGGTTGCGTTTCACATGCTCAATCGCCTTGAGCAAGGCCGGGTTGTGGAAGAAAGAGCCATCGCGGATCGACTCGGTGATGCGCGTGAAGTCTTGCAGCACGCGCTTACCGGCCCCGATATTCTGGTGCCCGACCTCAGAATTACCCATCTGCCCCTCCGGCAAACCCACTGCTTCGCCAGAGGTTTTTATCGCTGTGTGGGGCCACTTGCGCTCCAGAGCGTCCAGGTTGGGGGTGCGTGCCAGCGCAATGGCGTTTCCCTCTTTGCGTGGGTTGATGCCCCAGCCATCCATAATGATCAAAACAAAGGGGCGTGGTCGCCCCGCAGGTGTTGTACTCATGTGTGTGCAATAACTCCAATTCTCACAATGCTGTGGAGACTACTGCCGTCATTGTATCATGGACATGCAGTAACTTTCACACCCTGTTCAGAAGATCGCTGCTGAGTTACCAGATCAGAACCTTGCACGTGTTAGCTCGTGATATACGACCTTCATGTTAGACTGTGACTTTCTACTTTATTTGATATGCACATACAAGGAGAACGGTGATGAGGGAGCCAGCAGTGAATTGGATGACTGTAACGTTGCGAGCGGCAGGCTGGACGCTGCCAGAGATCGAACGGCTACGCCGCTATCTCCAAACCCATCAACCCAACCAGCTTGACCGGGCCGAGATGGATACGCGCCGCCTGGAGTTTGCGCGCTGGCTGGTGCGTACCGGACGGATTACAGGGTAGGCATCACTTTCCCAACAAAGGCAACAAAAAAGCCAACCCATTTATCAGGTTGGCTTTATCTCTATTTTTGCTGGTAGTGGCGGTAGGAATCGAACCTACGACACAGGGCTTATGAGTCCCTTGCTCTACCGACTGAGCTACGCCACCTCAGAGAACCTTCTCTCGTTCCCCTTTATCTATCACATATATTATCATAGCTTGTCAATAGTCTCTTTGGCGTGTGTGCCATTTTTTTACATTGTGTATGGCTGGCAAGGCGATGTCGCGCGCTCGTTCTGCCACCGGTTTTTTGTCTGAGTTCTCCGAAGACACAGAGTAATGCCTCTTTCTGAGCAACCACAGATCAGACAACAAGAGCAAGGAAAGGAGTTACACCGAGGCATTACTAACGTGAACAATACCACATTTCGTCCCTTTCGTCACGCCTGTTGGACAACTCTCTTACCCTGTAATCACTCTGCAAGCCACTTATGCTATAATGCCAGTGGTATATGGAAGGAGGCGCGCCGATGGAACAGCAAACACACAATCAGGCAAAAACAAAAAAAGAGCAAAAAGAGCGGCAAGACCGCTTCACGACCAGTTCAGAGATTGAGATTGCGAACCTCTACACAGAAGATGACCTGCGCGACTTCGATGCAAAGACGCAGTTGGGCCGCCCCGGTGAATTCCCTTTCACCCGTGGCATTCATCCCGGCATGTACCGTTCACGCCTCTGGACAATGCGTCAGTACGCAGGCTTCGGCACAGCAGAGGAGTCGAATAAACGTTATCATTTCCTGCTGTCACAGGGAACGACCGGACTCTCGGTTGCCTTCGATCTGCCGACCCAGATGGGCTATGATGCCGACCATCCTCTCTCAGAGGGTGAGGTGGGCAAGGTCGGTGTCTCGATCTCCAGCCTGGAAGACATGGAGATGTTGCTGAATGGCCTGCCGCTTGATCGCATCAGCACTTCGATGACGATTAATGCCACTGCCGCGATCCTGCTCGCGCTCTATATCGCGGTAGCGAAAAAGCAGGGCGTGCCGCTGGCGAAGCTTTCAGGCACGGTGCAGAACGATGTGCTGAAAGAGTATATCGCTCGTGGTACCTATATCTATCCCCCACAGCATTCGATGCGCATTATTACCGACATTTTCCGCTACTGCGCCGAGCATATGCCGCACTGGAACACTATCAGTATTAGCGGCTATCATATCCGCGAGGCGGGTTCAACGGCGGTGCAGGAGATTGCCTTCACGCTCGCCAACGCTATTAGCTATGTACAGGCGGCAGTTGACGCAGGTTTAAACGTAGATCGCTTCGCCGGTCAACTCTCATTCTTTTTTAACAGCCACAATAATCTGCTAGAAGAGGTGGCAAAGTTTCGCGCTGCACGTCGCATGTGGGCAAAGATCATGCGCGACCGATTCCACGCGCAGGAGCCGCGCTCGATGATGCTGCGGTTTCACACGCAGACGGCAGGCTCGACGCTGACGGCGCAGCAGCCCGATAATAACATCGTGCGTACCGCCTATCAGGCGCTGGCTGCCGTGCTGGGTGGCACGCAGTCGCTGCATACCAATAGCAAGGACGAGGCACTGGCCTTGCCGACCGAGGAATCGGCCCGCATCGCCTTACGCACGCAGCAGATTCTCGCCTATGAGACGGGCGTAGCCGATGTGGTAGACCCGTTGGCCGGCTCGTACTACATCGAGTGGCTCACCAACGAGGTCGAGCGGCGCGCGTGGGAGTATATCGAGAAGATCGACGCGCTCGGCGGCAGCGTGCGCGCCATCGAACTGGGCTTCATGCAGCGCGAAATCGAAGAGGCGGCCTACCGCTATCAGATCGCGCTTGAGGAGGAGCGGGCCATTGTGGTAGGCGTCAATCGCTTTGTGCAGGAGGATGAGGAGAAGCCAGCACTCTTGCGTGTCGATCCTGAAATTGGGCGTGTGCAGGCCGCGAGACTGGCGGCGTTGCGGCAGCGCAGAGATAATGAACTGGTGCAGCAGCGTTTGCGGGCGCTGGAACACGCGGCGGAGGGTAGCGAGAACCTGTTGCCACTAATTATTGACGCGGTTGAGGCTTATGCTACCCTGGGCGAGATCAGCGATACGCTGCGGCGTGTCTTTGGAGAACAAAGAGAATTTCGTAGTGTGGAATAGAAAAACGAGTATATATGTCACAAAGGAATAGCCATGATGAGGCGCAGAAATCACGTGTCTATCCGGCACGCGATGCTGAGCGCAGCGAACGGTGCTTCGATGATGAGAAGACACCTGTGCCGGTGAGCGCGCAGTCCCCCATTGGGGTCTTTGACTCCGGTGCGGGTGGGCTGACCATTCTGACAGCCCTGCGCGCGGAGTTGCCATATGAGCATTTTATCTACATCGGCGATACCAGGCATGTCCCTTATGGAATGCGCACTGAAGCTGAGATCATTGATCTGTCGATCAACGCCTGCCGTTTTCTGCAAGAGCAGGGCGTCAAGCTGATTGTTGTGGCCTGTAACACCGCTTCTCAGGCAGCGTTAAGCACCTTACGTGCCACCTTTGCCTTGCCCTTTGTGGGTGTTGTTCCGGCAGTGAAACCGGCGGCGCGCCTCACGCGGAGCGGACGCATCGGCGTTATGGCCACCAATCAGGCGGTACGCGCGGCCTATTTGCAGCAACTCATCGACGATTATGCCAGTGGTGTCGAGGTCTTCGCCGTCGGTTGCCCGGAACTGGTCACGCTGGTGGAGCAGGGCCAACTCGATGGGCCAGAGGTTGAAGCGACCTTGCAACAATCGCTGGCCCCTTTGTTGGCGCAGGACGTAGATGTCATTGTGCTGGGCTGTACACACTTTCCCGCACTCCATGCCTCTATTCAGCGTGTTGCGGGCAACAAGGTGCAGATTATCGATAGCGGCAAAGCTATCGCGCGGCGTGTTCATGCTGTGCTGGAAGCTGATGGTCTGATGCGTTCCCAGAATACTCCCGGCGAGCTACAGGTCTGGTGCAGCGGCGACGCGCAAGATTTTAGTCGTGTGGCCAGCAAAGTGCTGGGCTATGCCGTGCAGGCGCAACATACAGACTTATAAAGG
>DAOTVZ010000269.1:0-13957 GCA_034436045.1 Ktedonobacteraceae bacterium
ACTCTGTCTATGCATCCTGCTCGCCGCCTGCAACTCCCCATCTGCTGCCCCATCCTCAAATACGAAAGCTAAAGGAGCGGCACCGACGGCTACCAGTTCGCCGGTGGCGACACAACTGCTGACGCCGCTCCATCCAACAACCACATTGCCGGTACCACCGACCGAAGACACCTGTCCTCCCTCCGGCGCGGGTCGCGAGATGATTACTGCTCCACTTGTGCTGGGCACGCAGCCCGCGATTGTCTACGCGCACAACACCGGCACCTACGATAATCCGGTAAGCGGGGAACTGTTGCGCTACGATGTTGCCACTGGACAGACAAAGACGTTACTGGTCGTCCAGAAGGCGGGCATCTATGGCCCACAAATCTCGGCTGATCGGCAATGGGTGCTGTTCACCATCGTCACAGGCGCAAAAGAGCGCATCAGCGAACTACAAATGGTGCGCATGGATGGTCAGGGCCTGCAAACGCTCTACTGCTCACCGAACTACAGCATTCAGCATCCCCTCTGGTCGCCCACTGAGCAATATATCGCGTTCTATAATATGGTGAATAATCATGGCACTATCTTTGTGCTGGATACAACAACGGGCTTTGTGCAAACTACGCTCACCATGCCCAATACGATTGGAGCCGTGCTTCATACCTGGCTTGACCCAACTCATCTGGCCTTTAGCGAGACGGCCAGCGACACGACCTTTGGTCACATCTTCTTGCTGGATGTCACTATCCCTAACCAGCAATATAGCAACCTGACCATCGCGCTACAACAGCAATATGGCGACTTCGACGTCTTACCCACTCCCACAGGCCCGCAGCTGCTGATCAGCTATGGGGGATGCGCTAACAGCGAATGTATCGGGCCAAGTAGCATTAAAGAGAAGCCAACCAACGGCACGACGCAACGTACCATCTACGATAGCAACCTCTATGATGTTATTCAAATCCGTGACCTCGGCGAGCATAGCCTGCTTTTCATTATCGGCAACACGGATACGGGCACCAGTACCAGCGACACCAGTGAGAATGGTCTGTGGAAAATCGGCACTGACGGCAGCGGCTTAGTGCGCCTGCTACCCACTACGCCCACAGAATACAGTTTCTTCAACTATAATACCCAGGAACCGGGAGCCAACGTTTCATTAGATGGCAGTATGTACGCTTTGCAAATCAACAGTTTCAAGCCGGACGGCACGCAGATCAACACGCTGGTTTATGGCTCAGTGAATGGTGGCAATGCCAAAACCTTCGCCACAACCGACGACAACTCTCAGTTGCAGCTCGTAGGATGGACAACGATGTGACCTTTTCTATCGTAATAGAAGTATCGAGAGAAAAGAAGAGAAGTATGTTTTAGAGATAAACAGGCAAGCAAAGCATGCGCTGCCTGCTTGAAGTAGCTTCATCCATTCTGGTTAAAGGAACTGCATGATGCTGGCACCGCCTATTCCGGCTGACGAGCTACAACGCCTGGCTGCTCTGCATGCAACCAGAATACTGGATACGCCACGTGAGGAGCGCTTTGACCGCATCACGCGCATCAGTGCCAGGTTGTTTCATGTGCCCATTGCGCTTATTGTGCTGGTCGATAAGCAGCGACAATGGTTTAAATCCTGTTATGGTTTAGATCTCAACGAAACCCCACGCCATCTCTCGTTCTGCGCCCATACCATTCTGTATGATGAAATTCTCGTCATACCTGATACACAGCTTGACCCGCGTTTCATTGATCATCCGCTAGTGATAGACGCTCCTTTTATTCGCTTCTACGCGGGCTGTCCCATTCACGATATCAGCGGCTATAGACTGGGCACGCTCTGCATTATCGACCGCGTTCCGCGTCAGTTGAATACAGAGCAACAGCAGACGCTGCGAGATATGGCATTGTGGGCCGAACACGAAATCAACGCAACGCGCATTAGCCAGGCTTTTATCGCGCAGCGCGCGAGCGAAGCACGGTTACAGGCACTGATGGACAGTACCGGCGAGGCTATGCTGCTCATCTCGCCGGATGCCGTTCTTCTCTCGGCCAACAGGGTATTTTGCGAATTTTTTGCCTTATCCAAAGAAAAGATGCTCGGTCGTCCTGCTCACTATATCAATGCTCATCTCAGGCAACTCTTCACGAATCCGCAGCAGGTTCATGAACTAACTATAGATATGGTGAGCGATACGCAGAAACACTTCACCGCTTTTATTCAACAAAAATGGCCGGTGACGCGCGAATTGGAACTCTTCTCTACCCCGGTGTACACCGAACAACCAGAACGCCGACATATCGGGCGGCTTTTTGTATTCCGCGACATCACTCATGAGCGCGAACTTGACCGCATGAAGAGCGAATTTGTCTCGATGGTCTCACACGAACTGCGCTCCCCACTGACCGCCATCAAAGGGTACATTGATCTCTTCGTCGAAGGCGCTATCGGGCCGATCACTCCCACGCAACAATATCTATTGCAGATTGTGCAAGATAATACCGACCGGCTTATCACGATGATTAACGATCTGCTTGACCTATCGCGGCTGGAAGCAGGGAAGCTGGAACTGCGACGTGTAATGACAGACCCGGTAGCGCTGGTGCAGAAAACGATAGAGTTGCTACGCCCACAGTTTGATGCCAAACAACAACAACTGAGTTTCCAGCAGCGAGGGCCAATTCCACAAACACTGCTCGATACCAGTCGCATTGAGCAGGTATTGACGAACATCCTCTCTAACGCGCGTAACTACACGCCTCTCGGTGGCAAAATTACCGTTACTGTGCATAGCGACGAACATTACATCATCATTGATATTGAAGATACAGGCATCGGAATGTCGCGCGAGGAGCAGGCGCATATTTTCACCAGCTTCTATCGTGGTCAGAGTGGTCTGGCAGAGTATAAAGAGGGCACCGGTCTGGGGCTGACCATTAGCCGTGCCATTGTTGAGGCTCACGGGGGCAAAATCACTGTTGCCAGCACGCCGGGCCAGGGTTCGACTTTCAGTATTCTGCTGCCAACCATCGCCAAATTACATCAGCATCTGACGGATAAGAAGCTGTAATAATGCTTTTTCAAAAATCCATAGGGGACAGGATTTACCGCGCCCCTATGGGATTACAAGAGGATCAGGAGATGCCGCGCAGCATATCGAGGAAGCTCCAGGATTTTAGTTCGCGCTCAAGATGATAGCGCAGCAGGTCATGCATAGCATGTTCAAGTTCGTTATGCAGACGCACATCCAGATTAAAGCGTGGCACACGCGCCCACTCGGTACGCTGGAGCAAACGCAGCACTTTGAGAGCATTTATCGAGATTGGATAGGCCCACAAACGGGAACAATTGGGACAGAGCGCGCCGCCCAGTGACGGAGTAAAGCCGTTCTCGACCGGTTGCAGATCGGCATTGCAATGGGCGCATTCACGTAGCACCGGTTCATAGCCGACATATGACAACAGGTAAATCTCGAAGTAGCGTAAGAGTAACTGTGTATAGCCGATATCCTGAATATTGGTGGTACTCGGCATTGTTCTGGTCGGCTCGTGCCAGCGTCGGGCATCGGCATCCAGCGCCTGCAAAGCCAGCAAGAGCAAGCGGAAAACCTCTTCTTGCGGGGCATTGATCTCAAGAAAGCGATCAACCAGCTCGGCCAGATAGAAGCCACAGGTGGTGTGCCAGAGTTCCGCACGCAATTGCAAGAAGGGCGTAATCGTCTCGGCCTGCGTGATAATGTCGAGGTTGCGCCCCTTGCTAACTTGCAACTGGCTGTGCATGAGCAGGTCTACATGGCCCGCCTTCTTGCTGATCGTGCGGCGCACGCCCTTAGCGATCACCTGTATCTTGCCTTTATAGGGAGTGAGCAGTGTTACAAGACGATCAGCCTCGGCAAAATCGCTATGCTTGAGAATGATGGCCTGGGTGGAATAACTTCGTGGCTCACGCATGTGTATTTATGTCCAAAAGTGGAAAAAGGGAGACGTGATAAGTACCACGTCTCCTCTGGAGGCGACGAGCGGATTCGAACCGCTGGTGCAGCTTTTGCAGAGCCGTGCCTTACCACTTGGCGACGTCGCCAGATGAAATGGGAGCGGGAGACGGGGATCGAACCCGCGACTTTCTCCTTGGCAAGGAGATGCTCTACCACTGAGCCACTCCCGCATGACCTATCAGGCGTCGCTGCATTCGCGTTTTGCTTTGCTTCCGCGTTTGCATGATTAAGATACCATAGATTTGGCGAGTTGTCAACTAGTTTTTTGGCAATCTTGCAAAATTTGTTTAGAACTCGCTCTCATCCACTGCAAAGCCACGCTCACGGAGTAGCTCCAGCACCCGTGCCAGGTTCTCACGCCTGACGCGCACCAGGCGGCTGCTCTGCTCCACTTCGGTGCCGAGCAGCGGTCGCAGTTCATCGTCTGCCCGCAGATCGCGCACCACCTGCGCGGGCAAACGCAATAGGGGCTGATTCTCGACGGAGATTCTCTGCTCACCACCGTAGCCGCCCCCCCAGAGCTTGAGTTGGATCAGGAACGAGGGAGGGATACCGCCCTGGCAAAACTGCTGCAAAAATCGAATGATATAATCCAGCGATAGACCATTTGCCAGCGCCTTCTCTAACGCAGTCGGTGTAATATGCAGCTCGCCTGTTACCTCGTCCCGCTCGGTCATGCGCTGTACCTCGGCTACGAGATAGAGGTCGAGTACCGCATAAAGCGGTTGCAGTCGGCCATTCGGCCATAAGCGCCACTGCGCCTCACGCATGATAAAGCGTCCATTCTCCATCACCGCATCCTGACCTGGCGCGGTGGCGAGCGCGGGTAGATAGTCGCGCTGCCAGAGCAATGTCTGCAACGTGTCCAGGTGCTGTGGCTCAACTTCGGCCAGCAGAGGTGCCAGGCGACGTCTCAGAAGCTGACGTGTCTCTTCCCGCGCGAAGAGTTCGTCCAGCAAGGCTGCATCATCAACCTCGACAAGCACTACCTTCTGCCATAGCTCAACGCGTCGCGCCTGGCGCTCCCATTCCATAATCGAATAACGCACATTTTGCGGAATCTCGCTGCCCGCCGCCCGCGCCAACTCCTCGACAATCGTCTCGGCCTGCATGCCCATCTGCACAGCGCGCGTTACGCTGGCCTTTGAGAGACGATACTGCGCAATCAGATCAAGGCTCACCCGTTCCGCGAAGCGATCCAGGCTGATCAATAGCGACTCGGAGACGGGGGCCAGCACAACCAGTTCAAAATTCGGTTGCACAATCAGGCGTCCCCGCCCCTCGTCGGTCGGAGGCTCTACCCTGTCGTCAGCAATCACCTGCGCTGCCGGATGCACCAGGAATCGGTTGGGATAAGGGTCGCGCTCCACCTCAACCAGTCCCAGCCAGGCGAGCGGGCCGGTAAGGACAGAGCGAATAAAGCCGCCCTCTACCATGTACCAGCCTTCACGATGCGTCAACCAGCCACGACGCAGGCGAAAATCTGCTCCATAGGGGTTATTACCGTTGATGTAACGGTCTGTTCGTGGCCCATACTGGCGTGGAAAAAGCAGGTAAGGTGCATAGAGTTTCGTGCGCGCAATAAAGACGATCATCGGTTGCCATTGCCCATGCGGTTCAAAGAATAGCCGCTCGACCACCGTTCGTCTGGCGCGTATCGTCTCCTCATGGGCTGTCTCCAGAGGCGTGGGAGCAGGACGTACCACCACATCCGGTAGATAGGCTAGCTCATTCCAGAAAGAGCTTTCCAGCCAGAGGCGAAAGCAGCGCCGCACGCGCTCCCAGAGTGGCAGGGAGAAAAACGCCTGCGCCGGTTGCGCCTGTATCACTGTGTTGCGCACCTGCAATAACCCCAATTGCTGCAAAAGCTGGCGAATGAAGAGCAGACGTGGAAAATCGCTCTCGGTACGCGCCTGCTCCAGGGATACTCCCGGTTCCATACATTCCAACATATGACGCAAAGAGCCGCGTGTGAGCAGGCCACTCCCCAATACCGTGAGTTTCTCACGTCCATATGCCACAAACGACCAGTACTGATAGAGCTGACGCTGTAACAGTCGCATGGCATCACTTAAGCCGACAACAGCAGATTCATCAGTGGAAGGCGTTGTCATGTACCCTGTAGCAAGCATCACGTGGCATACCGCATGTGGAACGATCAGCACACCATCATGGATGCCAGAGGCGTAGTCACGATTGGTCAGGTGAGTCTGTTTACCCCAGAAGACCAACCCCTGAATTAACAGCCGATGCACTGCCAGCTCGAACGCACCATGAGGATGAGCCGGTGGATATTGCACAGGCGTTACAGCCATGCCTGGAGCGACTGCACCATCGCGGAAACGCTCGACCGACGGCTCGCCTTCCTTCGGGCTGGTAAGCAATCCGCTTTGCTGAAAGTAGAAGGCCAGATCACGGCTATTGGCCCGTCCGCCGCAGGCGACCAGTTCACGCAAGATGAGTGCATCATGCGGCTCCAGGGATGCGATAACCTGCCGTAAAGCGGACTCATCGAAGAGGGCACGCGCGATTTCCATAAGCACCGCCGGGCTGGTTAGTTCGGCCTCGTTTCTTTGCCCAACAGGTACAGCAATATGTCGGGTTCTTACCAGTGTTTGTAGATGAGGGAGCTGCACCGTCGTCAGCAGATCAAGGTCGCCCTGTTCCATAAACTGCTAGTCCTCGTTATGCAAGAGCGGTGTCTGGCCTCGCCGCTTTAAGTCTTCAATGAGTTGTTCCAGGCCGGAACGCCGCAAGATAGCCAGCGTCGCATGCACAGGATATACTACATGAGAATCAAACGAAGTGGTGGCCGAAAGTTCGCGCATCACAGTGGTATCTGCCGCTTGCAACATAGCTACCTGGGTGTAGATACGCACCCGCCCATAGTTAGCCGCCCAGCGTTCGAGTTGTGCCAGCAGAGGTTGTAAGGCGGGTTGATCTGCTATGTGGGTACGCAGCAGGTTTAGCAACGCCTCGACACGTAAGCCGCGACTGAGGGCCTGGCTCAGAGCTTGTGGAGTCAGGCGATAACAGAGCATACCATTGCGCACGCCACCACGAGCCGCGAAATCTTCCAGCAGATGAATAATCGGCCAGGTCTGCATCGAACTCTCAACCTGGATTTCATTCTCACCCGTGATCTCAAAACCCTCGAAGCGCGCCCCGACCTCGCTCGCTGCCGATTGCACCGGTGCGCCAGCAGCATCCCCATGTAGCAACCACTCCGCCATTGGTGTCAGACGAAAGGCCACCAGTCGCCCCTCTGTATTCAGCGCAATATCGCATAGGCCCCACCAGTACAAAGGGCCACGTAGCAGGCGCGCTAGATAATAATATTCGGCGCGCATCCAGTCGCTAAGAGAGAGAGGACGCAATGCGCGCCCCTCTTCGCGCTCCAGCCACCAGTGAGGTGATGGGAAGAGGCGCTGCCGACGCTGTAAAAATAACGGATTCAAGCGGTAGATGAAGCGTGCAAAGGCCGCGAAATTGCACCAGCGATTGATCGGCACCTGAGCCAGCAGAGCCACCAGTGTCTGGCGGGCCTCGCTATTCTCCGCTTCCAGTTCGCCAGCACGTAAGAGAGGGCGGCGCAGCGAGGTTGTACGGCAACGCACCCGTACCCCATCCTCCTGTAACTCAAATAGCTCTTCATAGGAGGCCTCGGTCAACCAGAGTTCAAACAGGTCGCGCGTGACCTCGGCATGGTTGGAGCCGAGCAGCAGAGCAGCGGCGGTGGTTAGGACGCGATATCCTGCGGATTGCGCAGACACGCTCTCGGTATAGACCACACCAGCCAGGCGCAGCAGGCGCACCGCGAACCGCAACAATGGCACACTATAGGGGATCATCCGTTGCAAAAAGGAGAGCATAGCAGCAGAGGGCCGGTCATCGGGAGCCGGTAGTGCAATCGAGCTATCCGACGTCAGGGGTACGGTTGAACGACCAGAGCCGATGCCGCGCGCAGACGAGGTTGCAGTGCCAGCCTCGTCGCGCTGTTCTGCGCGCTCTTGCTGGTAGCCCTCCAGCGCGCGCGCTACCAGCAAGAGCGCGGAAAGCAGGCGATATGGCTCGGCAAGACGCACAACCGGCTTGCTCTCCGTTTCAGTAAACTGTTCTATGTCGAACGGCGTCGTTGGCACGGAGACACGTAAGGCGTTACGCACTTCAAGCGGAACAAACCAACCGACATCCAGCAGGGAACCACTCAGGCCGACGCGCACCTGCGGCGCGTTGTTCAGGCTGGCACGGAACAACAGCCCCTTACTCTGTAAAACTGTCAATGCCTGCTGTAGCTGCGGCGGCTGACCCAGGCCAAAGCGCTCAAACATGCTGTGCAGGTCGTCGTCGGTGATAGCCCCCCCTATCAGTGTCAGGGCTGCCATCAACTGACGCTGCTGCTTCTCCAGTGCCAACGCCACATGCCGCACCCGCTCCGGCTGGCACAACACTGCGTAAACGGCCTCAACCAGTTGCTGCTTCGACAATCCATTCGTGCTGATCTCATATTCGCGTGCGATGCCTCGCAGTTCACTCAAGCTCAGTTGCGCCAGCACATCGAGCAGGTTACACAGTGGTGCAGGGCCACGCGGCTTAATAGGAGTTCTGAAAGCTGAGGAGAGAACGGGTTTCGCCGTGTGACCTACCAGCGCTATCGCGTCCAGGTCCGTCACGCGCTCTTCCCCGAAAGACACTCCTACGCCAGATTGCTCTGACTGCTCGGAAGACGACAGCAGGGTGCTCGCGCCATCCAGAGCCTCGGTTGTTTGTTGAGCAGGCAAGAACACAGATGTCTCTTGCGTAGTCAGGCCGGTGAACGAGTAGGGGTGGTTGATCCAGTGGTAGAGCAGAGCACAGGCATGTGCGCAGGGAGCAGATGAAGAGGTATTACAGGTGCAGGTGCTTCTCCAATCGGTGAGACTATCGAGTATAATTTCGGGGGTATATTGATAACGGTGATCTTCGGCTAACAAGGATGAGTAACCATCTACTGGATTTGACGCTGTTGCAGCTACTTCTAGTGTAACATCAGGGAGGCGCGGTACTATTACCACACCTGTTAGATACGTATCCTGTCGTTGCGCTTGTCGTACTCCTCCCAATCGTTCGTATTCTTGTCCCAGCGCGGCTACGCTCAGACCGGCCATACGAATGATATCGGCGGCCCGTAGACGTTGTAACACGACCGGTACAACATTCTCCATAACAGCCTTTTCACCAGTGTCTTTTATTCGTGCCAGACCATTCAGACGCTATGAGTTCTGCCCGTCAGACAAGATAAGGCGTGTAAAAACGCTTTGAGACTACATCCTCTAAACGGGTCAATATACTTTGAGCTATAATAGCATGAAAAGTAGTTATCGGTCAATTCCATGTACGACTTCACGGTTCATGCAAGGATAGTCACATTGACCCATCAAAAAACCCGGAGCGCGCCGGATTGGCTCATTCAGACATTGACTTTCCCATGTCAGGCGCTTATAGTTTCTAAAGAAGCATGCTGTATGTCATCTGTAGCCATTACTCACGCGGTCAGCGGGCCGCCATTAGCGAAAGGTTCGCATGCGATGCCCAACATTTTTCAACTTCTGGCCAATGAAGAGAAATTGACGGACGAGCTATTCGCCTTCATCACCGATCACAATGCCGATAGTCGCAACGAACGCGCCATTATCAGCGTCCTCCACGAAGTAGCGCCTTACATGGTGGATGTCGCCGAGTGCATGATTATCGATGGCGTTGAAGAACGCCACTATGTCGAAGAATATGTCCATGCCGTTTTAAGCGGAGAAGGGCGGGAGTTGGAGTGATACCCTTTATGGGTATCACTCCAAGCCTACTCCAATTCGTACATGACATTGGCAACAGCGGCCAGGGCTGCCGTCTCCGCGCGCAGGACTCGTGCACCAAGCGAGACGATCTGCACGCCACGCCGCTGTGCCAGTATGACCTCTTCCTCCATCAAGCCACCCTCTGGCCCAATAAACAGCACCACGTTGACCGGTTCTCCCGGCTCCCGTGTCTGCTTTGCAGCACACAAAATATCGCGCAACTGGACATGTTGTTCGTTCTCCCAGGGCATAATGGCAATGGCATCAACTGGATAATCGTTCAACACGCCCAGGAGCGGACGAACAGGCATCAGGGTCGGCATGCGCGAACGGCCACATTGCTCTGCCGCCTCCTGCACGATACGCTGCCAGCGTTGCATTTTCGTTGAGCCGACAGCCTCCAGACCGGCCAGCGAGCGGCGACAGAGCGTTGGCACAAAGGTCGTTACGCCCAGTTCTGTGCCTTTCTCTAGAATCCACTCAAAGCGCGCTGATTTGAGCAGTCCCTGACACAAGGTAATCTTGACAGGTGGCTCCGCCTTGCCTGCGCGTTGCTCCAGCACCTCTACCTCAACTAGCTTGCGCTCAACGCCAGTCACCGCACATACGAATTCTTCTCCACTGTTATCCAGCAGTATCAGCCGTTCCCCCACGACGAGATGCAGTACATCCCGCACCTGATGCGCGGTCTGTTCTGGTAAACTCAAGCGCTGGGCCGGGCGCAACATATATCTCTCTATAAAAAAGCGGTGCATGCTCAGACTTCGTTTCTCTTATCAGTTATCGGCCATATTTCTCAGTCTATCACAGGCTGGCCTTACTCATCCACAGATGACATTGAATCTACGCCGCTTTTCCCCTTGACAATCCTACAGGACAATGCTATAGTATAGCCACGTAAGGGCGATTAGCTCAGTTGGTTAGAGCGCCACGTTGACATCGTGGAGGTCACAGATTCGAGTTCTGTATCGCCCATGATGGAGAGAGGCAACTTCCAGTGAAGTTGCCTCTTTTTCACTATCCAAAGGGTAATGCCCACACATACTCACCTTTCAGTGTAAGAGTTGCTCACTTTTCACATCATTTACCACTACCGCCCCTAAGAAGTGGTCCATTGATTGCTGTATGAGTTCTTCAGCAATAGCTTTGACCTGGACCTCGATAGTGATCAGTGTTTCTTCATCCAGTTCATCACCACGTTTGTCCTGGAGCATCTCCACCACATCGGCAATATGATTCATGGTGTAAGCACCTACTATTTGCAGTGCGATGGCTCGTGTTTGAGGCGTATTCAGCGTATTCAAAGCTTCCCTCACTTTCCCTGGCGCTCAGTGATGAGCCACCAGATGGGTATCAACAACAACATTTTCTTCTTTGGAGGTGATCTCTTCCTCTGAGAAACCACCATCATCTAACCAACGATCTATCTCCTCAGCCTCAACAACGCTGTCCTGGAAATGAACATCGGGAAGATATATTTGCCTCTATCCCGTTCCTCTTCTATCACCGCACCCAATGACGAAGCCATTTGTTGTGCAGTAGACATAGATGTTCTCTTTCTTTATAAAAGATGACAGATAGTACTATTATCGAAGTAAACAAACAGAAATAAGATGGTATTTGCTCTTTTTCTTAAGAAGAAGTATAGCACAATAAATGATTAATAGCAAGTTTATAAAAAATCTGATACCTTCTCCTTAATAAAAAAAGGAAGAGGTATCTCTTTTTATGGATAGCTTCGTGTATGCTGAAGCATTGGGTCAAGTTACTGCTCGGCGAGCATCGCCAGGTAGCTGAGGGCAGTACGCTCTAGTACCGGCGCGTGTACCTCCTGTGCGTATGCAAGCAGCGAGGTATAGGTTGACCTGGCCTTCTCCCACTCCGCAGTGTTAGAAGCAGGAGCGCAGGTGTCTCGCTCTTCGTAAAGCGTCGTGCAAGATAATGGAATACGTCGAGTGAGGCAGCATCTGCCCATTGCACATCATCGATACACAAAATGAGCGGCGCACGTGCCGCCAAAGCCTGTCCCAGGCGCGCTACCGCTTCAAACAGCCGATTGCGTACCACAGATTTCTCTCCGGGAGGAAGAGCGAGATCAGGGTAGCGGTCGTGCAGTTCGGGGAGCAAGCGTGCCAGTTCTGCCAGCCATAGATCCGAACACAGGTCATCTGGAGCATTCTCCCGTTCGATACGCAGGCGCAATGCCTCGATCACAGGCTGATAGGGCATTTGACCACCGGTTTCAAATGCTTGTCCTTGCAACACATCCGCTCCTTCCGTCTCTGCCAAGGCAGGGTTTACAAAATTATACCTGTGCATTTACATTTAACTCTCGTATATACTTTCTGTATTATAGCACACGCTACCGCTTGCGTGAAAGGATCGCTGTCATGACGAAGAAAACACATACCTTGTCCGAAGAGCAACAAGCTAAACTGATCGAGTTGTTAAACCGTCGATTAGCCGACGCCATTGATCTCCAATTGCAATGTAGGCAGGCTTATTGGAACGTCAAAGGGTTTCAATTCATGGCTCTACACGATCTGTTCGACAAGATCGTTGCGGACGTGGAGAAGGATGCCAATCTGATTGCCGGGCGCATTGTGCAACTGGGTGGCATGGCAGAGGGAACGGCACGTGCGGTCGCCAGGCGCTCATCACTCGATGAATCGCTGGTGATAGCCGAGAGAGGCAGGCACATTATGACTCTTTCAGCCTCACTCGTCGCCTTTGGTAGAGGGCTGCGCTACGCCTGCGAGCAGGCAATCGAACTGAAAGACACTGATACGACGACTATCTTCACAGAGATCGCACGCCGCATCGATACCTGGCTCTGATTTGTTGAGACAAGCCAACAAACGGATGGTTAAGCAAAGAGAGAGTGATATAACACTTTCATAACGCTTTGTATAACGGTTGGAAGGTATGCTCTACATAGAGAACCTTCCCAGGTTCTCCATCAATGGAGAAGGAAAAACGAAGAGAGTGAGATATAGGTATCGATACCTCTGTCCCAGGAAAAGGAAACAATTATGACACTTGCAACGCTTCTTGTTGGAGCCACTCTGAACCCCGGAGGGCTGATTGCATGGTTGATTGTTGGGTTGGTTGCTGGCTTCCTTGCAAGCCGAGTGATGCGTGGAGGGGGCTATGGGCTGATTGGCGATATTGTTGTCGGCATTGTCGGAGCATTTCTCGGAGGATGGTTGGCAGGTTTTCTGGGCCTCGGCACCACCTATGGCTTTATCGGCAGTATTGTCATTGCCTTCATTGGAGCTTGTATTCTCATCGCCATTCTACGCGCTGTCTCAGGTAGCCTGCACAGGCGGTGAGTATAGGAGAAAGTGTAACGGAATAAATAATGGAAGGATGAAGCAATAAAAATAATAGAGCAAAATAGAATTTTTTCAATTTCTTTTTAGGAAGCCAGAAGGAGGCTTGTTATGAATATACTAGTATAATGACCACAACTCAAACGTCTGCCTCCTCACGTAAAGGGACAGACGCACCCGAGTTACCAGCAGATGGGCTTGCTCCTTCGCCTTACGCGGGGAGGATGGTTCTCGATCTCTGGCATATATGCAAATTCTATCTTGGGCTGCTGGCAACGATTCTGGTATTGCTGGCATGGACAACGAATCTCGTCGCAAAACCACTGGCAACCATTTTTGGCGGTTCTGTGACCCTCGTTGGGATGGGGATAGCTTACGTCACCTATGCACGCACAAAACAGCAAGGATATGTAGCAGTGCCTATTACTCACGGAGAAGAATATCTACCTGGATCACTGCTGGCGGTGTTAGTAGCCGATGATGTACACAACGAACGTCGGCAAGTGATCACGGCTCGAAATGTGTATGCTCATCCCTGGAATGACTTCTGGTATGGTGGACTCAATTACCAGATTGAGCATCATCTCTTCCCCAGTATGCCACGCAACAATCTAAAAAAGGCACAGAAGGTCGTGAAAGCGTTCTGTCAGGAGCATGAGATTTCGTACTACGAGACATCGGTCGCCCGGTCATATAAGGAGATATTGTCATTCTTGCATGGAATTGGCACACCTTTGCGCAAGCAGGCTCTTCACACCCAGGGTTAAACGATAATATTGCTGATACTCACGATGATTGGAGCGATCATCGTGCATTTATA
>DAOTVZ010000270.1:0-10352 GCA_034436045.1 Ktedonobacteraceae bacterium
TATCGAAGGCGGGTTGTGTCGATAATGAGAGGGTAGGTATCATCCAGACGGCAAGTGTGGGCTTCTCGGTAAGCTGTGTACGTTCGACCAGTAAGGAGGGCGAGGGCAATGGGGCGTTGGAGCCGGACGGTAGCTTGAGGGTGATAGTGCCTGCTTGTAGCTGACCGCTGATAGAATCGGCCATCTCGTCGGATAGGATAGTTTTTAGTTCTTCCGAGGAGAGGACAAAGGGATGCAGCGGCGCGGTTGCTGTTTCTGCGCGGTTCATCTTGTGGGTCGGCGTTGTGTTGTATATATGAGATGACTCAGCGAACAGGCGCAAAACACTGGACGCTGAGTCCCACAGCGCATCTAATACGATCAATATTCTACTTCCCTGTACTTTTCACCGCGATGGTTATTACGGCCAGACGTTACGGATTTGCCGAACCTGCTGGCTTTGTTGGCTCAGCGGGCAACTGTGCCACCGAGGATTTGACCTCGACGTAGCGTGCCAGCACAAAGATTACATCTGAAAGGCGATTGAGGTAGCGCACTACTTCTCCATTCTCTATTATACCATCGTGTAACAGTTTGACGGCCATACGCTCGGCGCGGCGAATAATGGTGCGCGCGAGATCGAGGGCCGCGCCGTCCAGAGTATCGCCGGGGATAATGAACCTGTTCGGTATTTCAACCTCGCGCTTCAAATCCTCTTCGACTTGTTCCAGGCGCTCCACATGTTCCTTTGTCACACGCAAACCCATTTTTTCGTAGTTCTCCTGTGGGGTAGCCAGTTCACCCATGAGCAGGTAGAGTTCTTGTTGCACGTGATAAATAATGTCCTTCACCTTCTGTTCTTGTGCCGCAGCGCGTGCCAGACCGAGGGCCGAGGTGGCCTCATCGACCGTCCCGAACGTATCCGGGCGGGGATCATATTTGGGAACACGCTGCTCACCGAGTAGGCCGGTGTAACCCGTATCACCTGTACCTGTTGTTACCTTTGCCATGATGTCTATTCCCTCGCTAAAGGTTAGTGTGATGTTTTACGTTTCTGCCTCTGCGTAGCGATAGGCGCGACTGACGCGCCGCCAGTCCATCTCGCGCCCGCGCACCGGGCGCTCTTCATTGGTAGGTGCCAGTTTATGCATATTTAAGAAGCGGCGGCGTAGATTTGAGAGGTCGATCTGCTCATCGGCTGGAAAGAAGGCGCGATAGAGCAGGGTAGCCTCTGCCAGTGTCAGTACACCATCACCAGATTTCGGCTCTTTTAGTATACCCAATGGGCGTGTTTCTCTACTCGGTGGTGTATCAGTATCGCGCCACCACCATTCGCCGGTGGACTCAGCCGTACCCATTGTCTCCATATCGGCCAGGTAGCGCAGGACAATCTCCGGGTCACGCTGAATGTAGGAGCGCAGCGAGTGGAGAGCCATATCAATGACTGGCTTCACTTCGGGGTCGAGGGGCCGTTTTCCCTCTTCAATGGTAGCAACAGGCACCCATTCAACGTGTAGACTTGGTATCGGATGCTTGCGCAGGTTGGGGCGCAGGTGGTCATGATCGGCACGCAGCAAAATACTGTGAACGAGCGAGATGGAGGCTCCCTCGTCGCTGCTGCCCCAAACGTAAACCTGCTGCTCTTGCCAGCCAGCTTTTAGTTGCAGAAGAGGTGCATTATCAGGCCAGAGTAACAGCGAATCCAGGGTTTTCTCGACGGCTTCGTCCACCGTCTCGTTGCCCAGCACCAGACGCATGGGTGATCCCCATGGCCCTTCGCGCAGCAGTATCCACAGGTTCCAGTCGCGTATCGTAAAGAAGACGACATTGACTGTGACGATCAGACGGCGCGGCGTGGTATCACGTGCCGGTCGAGAACGAATCGGTGTATTCTGTTTCTGGCTGGGCAGCAAACTACTCATATACGGCGCTACTCCGACATGCACAAAAGATTGTAGTGCAAAATTTCTATGTAGTACGATTGTACTCATTCTCATGTATATATGCAAGTAGCTTGCTATGCTTTTTCTTGCGGAAAGGGCGGAATTATGTTATCGCTCTTTGACCTGCTAATTGCAGATGGCTTGCCGTCACAACGGTAGAAAAGCTATTCTTTAAACTGGATACATATAAAATTGATAAAAGAAACTTTTGTATATAAAATTAGCTGTTTTTTGTTGATGTTATGTAATGAATATTCCCTTGAACTTTCACCGGAACTTTGCTATACTTGACTTGTCCCGATCCTCAAGAAATAGATACTCTCCGTTGTAGAATGACGGAGACCGCCATTGTTTTTTGTTTTTCTCAATACGATATAGGTTAAGTAGGTTGCTCTTAGAACAGGAATGGATGACTAGCGAGCCGATAAGTAAGGAGAGAGAGAAGTTGGCACAGTCTTTAGCGAACAATGAGCAGGATGGTCAGGCCCGTATCAAGGTGATGCGGCTTTTTCGCTACATTCAAGCTTTTAATCAACTACAAAACCCTGTACAAAAAAGAATCGAGGACTATGCCTGGCAGTTGTGGTTGCATGATTTGCCTGTTCACCCCTATGTACGGCGTGGCGATGCTGCGGATAGCTATGATAATAGCGTGGAGATAGAAGCTCGAACGGCACAAGCATCCTCAGGTGAAGATATAGATAATATAGACGCCTTGATTTTGAGAGTGCGTCGTCCAGAGCTGCGTCCAGCCCCGGAGCCGCCAGCGGCAATTCTTCCCTGGCTCCAGGGTGATTGGCAGAGTATCGATGGTCAAGTTACTATCAATCAATCGGTAGTACCTGATTTTAGTGATGATGCCGGGCGGGTGCGCCTCTTACAAGAATGGCAGAGAAAGCGTGAAGCCTGGATAAAGGCAGAGTTACCGGCGCATCGCGCACTTGAACTTTTCCAATATCTCTATGACTTACGTACTGTTTTAGAGCGTGAAACGGAGCAATGGGAGATTGTGGTGGGGGATGGCATTCTGCACTGGTCGCCTTTGCCTGCAATGACTATATATCATCCTATTCTGCTGCAACGCTTGCAATTGCGTTTTGATGCTAGTATACCGGAATTTTCTCTAGTGGGAACGGATCAACCGCCAGAATTATATACCATGCTCTTTCAGGCATTACCTGGCGTCGAAGCGGTAGACCTGAGGCATATACGTCAGGAGTTTGAACAGCAGCCTTGTTCTCCTTTAGAAGAACATGCCACAACAGAGTTTCTGCAACGTTTTGTGCATCAGCTTTCGTCGCGTGGACAGTTCTCTGCACAGCCCGTATTGGCGAAAGATGATGCTGTGCCATTAATTACACGTGATCCGGTAATTTTCTTACGTAAGCGCATTCTTGGTTTTCATACAGCATTAGAAGCAGTGCTGGAAGATATCGCGCAAAGTGACGAGCATCCTTACGCGCTGACCAGTCTGGTGGGTATTACAATTGATCAGCCATCGCAGGTAACGGATGATGAACGTAACGTCTGGCTCGCATCGCCTAATGGTGAGGATGAGACTATTTTGTTGAGCAAGCCTGCCAATGCCGAGCAACTTGAGATCGCTCGCCACCTGGAACGCGATAAGGTCGTGCTGGTGCAGGGGCCGCCGGGTACCGGTAAAACACATACCATTGCTAATCTGCTGGGGTATTTACTGGCGCAAGGGAAGAGTGTGCTGGTCACAAGCCATACCTCGAAGGCGTTAAGAGTGCTGCATGAAAAGGTAGTTGCTCCCCTCCAGCCGCTCTGTGTCAGTAGTCTGGAAGACGAGGATCGCAAGCAGATGGAGCGCGCAATTGACGCGATTGCTGAGAAAATTTCTTCGGCTAATCCCGCCGTATTGGAGCGTGAGGCGGCATCTTTGCGGCAACAGCGCCTGGAGCTTTTACGCCAGTTGCGTAGTACACGCGATCAACTCAAAGCGGCCAGGAGTAGTGAATATCTGCCTATCGTGATTGCAGGTGAGAGCTATACACCATCAGAGGCAGCACGTTATGTCGCGGTCCATGCGGAACGCGATGCCTGGCTGCCCGCGCCGGTCGAGTTGGGTTCAGCTTGCCCTTTATCTGAAAATGAAATACGCGAGTTGTATCACACGAATATCACAGTGACACCTGCTGATGAGCGCGAGATGGTCGCTGGATTGCCCGACCCGAAGAGCCTGTTAACACCGACTGACATCGAGAGGCTGGTGAGCGAACGCCAGCAGATGGAGCAGACAGAGCGGAATTTTCGCGCCGATTTATGGGTAAGGAATGGCCCACCGCCGCATGTTGAGTTTTTGCAAGATGTATTGGCACGCTGTGCACAAGCTATCGCCGCTCTTGACTCGGTTACCACCTGGCAGATGGCAGCTATCGATGCCGGGCGCAAGGGTGGCTTATATCTAAAGGTCTGGTATGATCTGGTTGCTAAAATCAAGGCGGTCAATGACCTGGCAGCGCAGGCGGAGCCGTTGCTGCTGGAATATGACCCTTTTATCCCCGACCAATGTTTCCCAGAGCAGCGAGAACGCATCTTGAGCGAGATTCTCAAACGCGCGGAATCAAGTAAGAAGCTGGCGGGCTACCATTTTCTTCTGCATCGAGATTGGAAGGTGCTGGTGGAGCAGTGTCGGGTACAAGGCCGCGAACCGGTAACGAAAGAGCATTTTGAGGCATTGCTCATATATGCTCGTTTGTGTAGGGCACGTCAGGAGTTGTGTGAACGCTGGCAACGTCAGATGACCATAGCAGGTGCGCCCGCAGCAACTCAACTGGGTGCGACACCGGAGCGAGTAGCGAATATGTATGTGCAGCAGCTAAGCCAGTATCTTGAGTGGTATACGGGGGTATGGCAACCGCTGGAGCAGCAACTTCTGGCCTGTGGGCTACAATGGCACCAACTTTTAGCAACCGTACCTCCTATACATGAAGAATATGGCGAGTTGAGGCAACTGATAACTGCGGTTCGCTTTCATCTCCCGCGTGTAGTGCAATCCGAGGTGGCGCGTTTGCGTTATAGCAAGAACGAGGATACTTTCAGGCAGGTGCAGCGTTGTTTTGATGTGCTTAGCAGTGAAGCACAAAGAACTCAAATCGTTCAACGATTGCGGCAGGCGGTGATTGCGCATGATGCTTTGCAGTATCGGGAAGCGTACATGCGTCTCAAGGAGATACATGAGCGACAGCGTGATCGGCAGCGGCGTTATGAATTGCTGGCTAAGTTGGAGCGGGTAGCTCCTGGCTGGGCGTATGCTATTCGTCAGCGTGAGGGACAACATGGCCTGGGTATCATGCCAGAGCGTGTTGAAGAAGCCTGGCGCTGGCGACAGCTTCACGATGAACTAGAACGGCGTGGAAGCATTCCGTTAGAAGAGTTGCAGGAACGTATCACGCGCTTGACTGCGGAATTGCATACTGTAACAGCGAATCTAGTTGAAAGGCAAGCATGGGCAGCGCAAATTCGTCGTACTACACCCAGGCAGCAGCAGGCGTTGATGGGCTGGAAAGAGACAATGCGCAAAGTTGGGAAAGGCAAGGGCAAGCGTGCAGCCCATCTGCTGGCGGAGGCACGGCGGCTCATGCCTGAGTGCCAGACGGCTGTGCCAGTCTGGATCATGCCTCTAAGCCGCGTTGTGCAAAATTTTGATCCGCGCCGTAATCGTTTCGATGTGGTGATTATTGATGAGGCCAGCCAGGCCGACATCAAAGCCCTGATCGCGGTCTACATGGGGCGGCAAGTGGTTATTGTCGGCGACCACGAGCAAGTGACACCAACTGCAGTAGGTCAGCGTATTGATGAGCTAGAGAAGTTGATTAGTGAGCATCTACTGGCTATTCCTAATGCGCATCTCTATGACGGTAAACTCTCAATTTATAGTCTAGCACAGACTACCTTCCCGCCGATCTGTTTACGTGAGCATTTTCGCTGTGTTTCGCCGATTATCCAGTTTAGTAATGCCCTCTCATACGCAGGGAAGATTAAACCATTACGCGATGATAGTGAGGTAAAACGCCGTCCCCCGCTGATTGCATATCGTGTGCAAAGCGCATCCCTGACTGGTAATGTTAATGAGGAAGAGGCGCAAACGGTGGCGTCATTGCTAGTTGCTGCTATTGAGCAGCCCGAATATACGGATGCCAGCTTTGGCGTGATTTCGATGGTTGGTGATGCGCAGGCGCTACGCATCGAGGCACTGTTACGTACCTATCTTACGCCAGCTATCTATACTCAGCATCGTATTCTCTGTGGCAATCCTTCGCACTTTCAGGGTGATGAGCGTGACGTCATGTTTCTCTCGATGGTTGATGTTCCCGACAGTCATGGCCCATTGTCGTTACGCAGCGATGATGCCAATGATTTCATGTATCGAAAACGTTTCAATGTCGCCGCCAGCCGTGCCCGCGACCAGATGTGGGTCGTCTACTCACTTGATCCTGATACGGATTTAAAGCCTGGTGATATCCGACGACGGCTTATTCTACATGCGAAAAATGCAGGGGTATTTCAGCAGAAGTTTGAGCGCGAGGAGCAGAAGGTGGACTCTGAGTTTGAGCGCCTGGTGCTTCATCGTTTAATGCAAGCTGGTTATCGTGTCACTGCGCAGTGGCCTGTGGGCGCTTACCGCATTGATCTGGTAGTAGAGGGCGATGGCAAACGCCTGGCAGTAGAGTGTGATGGAGACCGCTGGCATCCTCTTGAGAAGCTAGAGGAAGATATGGCCCGTCAGGCCATTCTTGAACGTCTGGGCTGGCGCTTCGTGCGTATTCGTGGGAGTCTGTTCTTCCGTAATCCTGATCTTGCTATGCGACCGGTATTTGAAAAATTACAGGCATTGAATATACCACCGGAAGGTCAATTAGCTACAGCGATTGTACAGCCTGCTGCGGAGACATTGCTCAAGGATCGTATTATCAAGCGTGCGCAAGAGTTACGTGATTCCTGGCGAGACCAGAATGATCGTCGGGTCATTTCACTGTCTACACGCTCCAGTGCGCGTTTGTCTACTGTGAGTAAAACGGTATTCGGTCAAAACAAGTCGGTGTATAGAAAGGAAATGTAAGAAAGACCTTCAGGAAGGCAAGAGCAGAAAAATCCTCTCTTGCCTTTCCCAATCCTTAGCGTTCTGGCTTAACCCAGATGCCGCGTTCGTGCATGAGGTCAATCTGTTTCTGGATGACCTGCTCGCGGTACTCGGCATGCTTCATCGGCTCACGATTCAAATACAGGTTTTTGGGATAGATGGGCTGTTCATAGAGCAACTGGTAGAGTTCGGTGCGCAGGTCTTTCATCCAATTGTCCCATTGGGCGCGCCCACGGTGGTCTCTCAATGCTTCGATGTCGATCACGCCGCCAACGTAGGTTGAACCGGCTCCGTATTCTTGTTTACCTACGATCTGTCCTTTGTAGTTGATAATGTAGGAATGCCCGCCGAAGGTGTCGATAGGCGTGTCTTCTTCCGGGAAGAGGTAGTAAGTTCCCATGTTGGGGGCGACAATATACATGTTGTTGTCCAAAGCTCTCGCCCGGCTCTGGATTTCAAAAATCTCGTTGCCGGTGGCCGGATGTGGATAGGAAGCACGGTAGACGACTTCGGCCCCGTTCATTGCCAGTGCGCGTGCATTTTCAGGATAAGAGCCTTCGTTGGCCATCATAATGCCCAGGCGACCAATTTCAGTGTCCACAACCGGCCAGAAGGCGTCCAAAGAGCGACCGTAGCGATCAATCCACCAGTCCCAGATATCATGCGGACAGACGGAATGTTCGACGGGGAAAAGTGGGGAGACTTTATAATGCTGTAAGATCACCTCGCCTTGCGGGTTGAGAATGAAGCCAACGTTGAAGAAGCGATCTTTGATCTCAGGATGGCGTGCCTTGGCCTGCGCCATAATGAAGGTGTTATATTGTCTGGCAAGTTTGCCCAGTTCATCGGTTTCTTCGCCAGGAATGTCGATAGCGCCTTCTCTGGCAAACTGGACGTGATCCAGATCAAGTACCTCGTCATTGAAGCCTTGTAGCGCTCCTTCGGGAAAAGCGATCAGCCGCACGGGAAGATCGAGGCTGGAGAGCCAGGAAGCAGCCTTAACAAGATGTGCGAGGTGTTCGAGATTGCGCTTGATGTCGGCGCGGGTACGAATGCCGCGTACAGTGGGGATGAGGCCAACAGCAGTGTAGGGCTTAATCATGGGTGACTCCTTTGCGCTGTAAGAGATGACACTATCAGGGAAGTGTTAAACAGCTATCTATACTATATCATCCATAAGCTGGCGAATGAATGGAAAAATGTTCAAAAACAGTCAATGATACTCAGAGGCCAGGAGCGTTGGGTACGAGTGCGCTTCAATGCCTAGATGGGTGGTTCAAAAGTCTGGGTTTCGTTGTGGCTGTTGAGAAGCTCTTTTCCCTGGTGGCCTTCTTTGGTAGGGGATTGTACCTCTTTTGGTTCAGTCTGTCTGTAGATGAGGTCGTTATGCATATCGAGCAGGCGGCGCGTTCTGACGAACTCTTTGTCGAGCAGGGTGCGAAAAATCTGTTCGCAGACCGCCAGGGCCTCGGCGGCGTTGGCTCTGGTGGTTGCAGTATAGGCTCCTAGCATGTCATGGCGTTTGGCAGTGCGGAAGAGAACGTGAACCTTCTCTAGTACTTCGCTAAATTCCGCGTGTACCTGTTCATCCCAGTGCTGCTGTTCTACCAGCGTCTCCGCTTTAGCGAGGAAGCGCCCGCACACGCGGATCACAGTGTTGTACTCATTGTTACGGGCTTCCAGAATACTGGCAAGGATGCGCTGTTCATCGGCCTGATCCAGTGCAACGACGGAGAAGATGCTGGCTTCTCCGCCCATATCGCGGATTTCGTGCGCAAGCTGCCGGAAATGTTTCTCAACCTCGTCGGAATAAGGCAGAAGGTAGACGGAGTTTTGAAGTGCGTAGGCCCCAAGATTTTGTAGTCGTCGCCAGACCCAGACCCGTTTCTGTGAAGGCTCACTGGGGACTTTGTAGGTAAGCTGTAGCCATCGCATGACTTCCCGCTCAGGCATTGAATAATCCCCCATTATGGTATTGTAAGTAATGCGTAACATGTGTTACTACTCAGATTATCCTACTCCAATCGACCTGCAAAGTCAAGCTTAGATTTGACCTGAAAAAGTAGTTCGGGGCAGGATCGCGCGCATCTTATATTGAGTGTATGGAATATTTGCATCTACCATGATGAGCGAGCAAAGACTCTGGTCATTTGCTGTATCGGGCCACATCTTCCTACTGCCCGCTATTGTTAGAACACGGACATATGAATCGTGCGCTGGCGTGGCCCATCCAGTTCGACCAGGATTACACGCTGCCAGGTACCGAGCATGAGCTGGTGGCGCGTGTAGGGGATGACGAGCGAGGGGCCGATGATGGATGAAATAAGGTGATCCTCTGTGTGTGAGGGGTCATGCGGGTGACGATAGGATAACTCTGGCAGCAGGTTACGCAGGGCATCGAGCAGGTCTTGATCGGTGCCGGGGTCGAGATCGGCAGTGGTCAGGCAGCAGGTCGTGTGCGCGACGAAGAGCGAGCAGTGCCCTTCAGGATTTTTCTCCTGCCGCAAATAACCTTCAACAGTGTCGGTTATGTCTATAACCTGGTCTTTCTTGCGTGTAGATACGGTGAATGTTCGCATTGCATCTCCTCTGGTTCTGGTAGGTAAGCAGGCGGATTTCTCTTCTATCTTAATCCTATCACGTTTTTTGGAAAAAGCGATGTCCCCGATCTTATTTAAGAGAATTATGAGCATCTGCGAAGAGATGAACAGCTTCACGAGGGATATGCAGCATCACTTCTGTTCCTTCGGAGAGAGCAAGTGAGCGCTGTTGCCAGCGCATGACCGGTATATCTACCTGCATGTTGGGGCTAAGATGGACTGTAACAAGAGAGAATATTCCGCGCTCGCGTATAGTGCCGATACGACCTGAGAAGATGCCTTGCTGCTGTTCTGCCGACTTACCCAGATCGATCTGTAGTTCATCGGTGCGGATACCAACGGTAACGGATTGTCCTACCATAGATGCTATATCTGCTGTTTGCCATGCCTTGAGCCTGAGGCCCTCAATGTTGAGCGTGATTTCCCGATGTGTTCCAACCTGTTCTATACTCTCTATTGTGCCATGCCAGCGGGTGTGCATGCCAACGAGATCGGCTACCTGCTCGGTTGCAGGTGAACGAAATACCTGCTCGGTGCTACCCGTCTGGAGGACACGCCCGTGTTGGAGGACAACGACGGTATCGGCCAGCATATGGGCTTCCTGCGCGTCATGCGTAACCAGCACCATTGGCACACGCACACGCTCGTAAAAGGCCCGTAGCTCCTCACGTAGCGTCTCTCGCACGGCGGCATCGAGCGCGCTCAATGGTTCATCGAGTAGCA
>DAOTVZ010000271.1:0-3207 GCA_034436045.1 Ktedonobacteraceae bacterium
CCGTCGCGTGCGCCTCTCAGCCACTCGGCTCCCCTAGCAGCACAAAGCTCCGTGTATGCAGTTGGTAATGTATTGTAAATCGCTTGCTCTCTGTATTATAGGATAGGTCAGCGGGCAAGCGCAAGGGTTTTTGGCAGCTTGATTGGCACCTGAAGATACTGTTCACGAGTGCCATGCCATCTTTAATTACCAGTCTGATAACCTGTAGTGTCGTCAGTCATATACATTGCTTTAATTCCTACTTCCTGGACAGTAGCACCAAAAGCATTTGTTCCACTGAATACCCCCATATCAAGCCCCCACACTTCCAGCGTATCCCCCTGATTTATTTGAGATATATCTGTACTATCGGGAAATGCTATTTGGACGAATGAACCCGAATAAGTACCAGAATCAGTGACATTCGCACCAGCAGTTACTCCTGTCGAATCTTTCACAAAGCCAACTATTGTACACGTAAAATATACGTTCTGCCCCTGATCGTTACTACCATCTTTGTCCAGATTGGTAACAGTGGTTGACGTTGTGCTAGCTTTATAAGCAGCCTCTATTTGTGCCGCTGTTTCCGTCGGCGTCGGTGTTGGTGGAGGAGTCGGAGTGGCCGTTGGTGTCGGTGTTGCGGTTGGTCTAGTAGTAGCAGTCGGTCTGGCGTTCGCTTGCGTACCTTGTGATGTAGTAGACGCCGTTGTCTGAGCCGTGTTGCCTGTATTAGAAGCCTTTGAAGAAAGGCTACTTATCATCCCACAAAGTACCAATATCCCGACGATAACACCAGCAATAAGCCAGACGCGATTCTTTTTTTTCTTTGGTAGTTGCTGAGGCTGAAACTGTCCAGGATAAAATGGCTGTGGCTGTCCGCCTACATTTGGCAATGGTTGCCCCCAGGCTTGTTGAGTGAAAGAGGACTGAGGTTGCCACTGCTGGTTAGGCATCGATGGCGGCCCCCAAGTCTGTTGAACAGGAGGCGGGGGTGGTGGCTGCTGCCCCCATTGCTGTGGAGGTGTTTGCTGCTCCCATTGCTGCTGACCGGGCATCGATGGTTGTCCCCACGATGTATGAGGGATAGATTGCGGTCCCTGTGGTGGTTGCTGAGGTTGCCATTGTTTTTGATTAGATAACGGTGGTAAGCCCTGTGACTGCTGATCAGGATGTTGTGGTTGTCCCCATGACTCTGGTTCCCATGATGGTTGCTGTCCCCATTGATCGCTCATTTTTTCTCCTCGTCACATGAATAGATACATTACATGAATAGATACATTAGATAGCGCATCCCCTCTGCGCTCATATAACTCTACATTGTAATACGGATGTACTGTAATATAGTAACTGTAGATGTATATTTCAATCATGATGATGGTGGCAGTCAAAGGCATATATGTCGCTTACAAGTTATTGTATTTTTTACCTTCCTACTATAAGGTTGCTATAAATTCAGATTATCGGGCGGTGAAAATTCTGCTAGTTATGCCTATCACAGGACCTTTCCATTCATCCAACTGATTGTAAGTATGAGTCTGTTATGATATATTATCGTCATATTTATCTCTACTCATCAGCTAAAATACTATTTTTACAAGGATAGAATATGGCGTTGGAAGGCATGCAACTGGGGCGCTATAAGCTTCAGAATTTGTTGGGCGGCGGCGGCATGGGCGAGGTCTATCTGGCTGAAGATGTACATATCCGGCGGCAGGTCGCGGTCAAGGTTATTCGCGCGGAAGCGGCGGCCTATTCTGACCCGCAGGCGTCTCAGGAGGCAACGCGGCTCTTCCGGCGTGAGGTACGCGCCATCGCCATGCTCGACCATCCACATATCTTACCACTGTACGATTACGGCGAAGAAACCCTTAACACCCTGTCGCTCACCTACATGGTGATGCCGCTGCGCCAGGGCGGCTCGCTGGCAACGTGGTTGCAGCAGCGTGGTGGTTACGCCAAATTATCGTTGCAGGATGTGGCTTATTTCATTCGTCAGGCAGCCAGCGCGCTCCAGTACGCGCACCGCCATAATATCTTGCATCAAGATGTCAAACCTTCCAATTTTCTGATCCGCATCGACGAGGACGAAGGGGGCCTGCCCGATCTACAACTGGCCGATTTCGGCATCGCGCGCCTCTTCACGGCCACGTCGAGCATGAGCCAGACCTCGCGCGGCACGCCCGCCTTCATGCCACCGGAGCAGTGGAGCGGCAATCCAGTAACAGCCACCGACCAGTACGCGCTGGCGATTATGGCCTATCAGTTGCTCACCGGCAACCCGCCTTTTCAGGGGCGTCCAGAACAGGTCATGTTTCAGCACTTGCAGACAGCACCGCAGCCGCCCAGCAAGTTCAACACGCGCGTCCCCGCAGAGGTCGATGCCGTTATCCTACGTGGACTTGCCAAAAAACCCGAAGAGCGTTACGCACGTGTTATCGACTTTGCCCGCGCCTTCCAACAGGCCATTCAGCCTATATCCGCGCCCAATACTGCGACCGTCGCGCGCATCACTCCCAGCACGCCAAACATACCAAACCTCTCGCCCAGGCCATCTGACATACCCATGCCAGCTTCGTCACCGGAGGAACTGCGCGCCACGCTGGCCATCAGTGAAGAGGAGGCCCAGACCGGTACCATCCGCACGCTAACGCTCCCTGGTGGACGCAAAGTACAGGTCTCTGTGCCCGCTCGCGTGCAGAGCGGGCACACTATTCGCCTTGAAGGCCAGGGCACGCCGGGTAGCAACGGCAGCACAGGGGCACTGTTCATGAACATCGAAGTCAAACCGGCGCAGGCCGAGCGCATAATGCAGGACGGCAATGACCACAAAACTGTGCGTTCCAGCTCAGGCCAATTTATACCGTTTCCACCTGTCTCACAACAGACAAACCCAGGAGAACCGGCAACAAAGAGCCATCAACAACCCGTCGCACTCAAATTCTTCCCCATCGGCCAGCTTTCCGTGCACAACTCCATTATTCTCATCGCCGCCATCGTGCTGATTTTGAGCGGCTCCGGCATTTTCTACTTCAGTTTCGACAACCTCATCCAACGCGACATGCTGCTCAGCCAATCTATCACTAACCCTTATACCTCTTCAGACACGTTGGCATTGAATGATCCATTAAAGGATAATAGCAACGGTAATTTCTGGGACGAAGGTTATAATAGTGGAGGAAGTTGCATTTTTGAGTCAAGAAGTTACCATATAAGCATAAACGTTAACAA
>DAOTVZ010000272.1:0-16379 GCA_034436045.1 Ktedonobacteraceae bacterium
CCGTCGCGTGCGCCTCTCAGCCACTCGGCTCCCCTAGCAGCACAAAGCTCCGTGTATGCAGTTGGTAATGTATTGTAAATCGCTTGCTCTCTGTATTATAGGATAGGTCAGCGGGCAAGCGCAAGGGGAATACAGGTCTATAAGTTATCTGGTTATTTTGAATATTGCGTTTATTTCGGATACAGTGTATGCTATCAATGTTACGAGATGCTGTAGGGAGAAAACCACTCACACGAACAGATACGATATGTGAGAGGCTAGAGACATGCCAAGGAACATATGACCATGAAAACCCTGGATCCTGTCACACCACAAGAGAGTGAAAAGCCGAAACTACGAATGCTAGGAGGTGTTTTTCATGTCGAACAGGTAATGCAGCCTACTCAGATGAAAAAAGAGATTCCTAAGCTCGTCGGCCCAGGAGGATTTGAAATAGAGTTACCAGAATCAGTCTTCCAGGCGTTATGCCAGGTTATCTACTATATGTTGCGAGGGCAAGCAGTAAGCATTATCCCTGTGAACAAGGAGATAACTACACAGGAAGCCGCTGATTTTTTGAATGTATCCCGACCATTTCTGATCAAACTCCTTGAACAAGGGGAAATCCCTTTTGTGAAAGTTGGTACCCATCGACGCATTCGCTTCAGCCATATCCTGGAGTATAAGAAACGTCGGGATGAGATTAGAAAAAAGGGGCTTGCTGAAATTACTCATATTGCTGAAGATGAGGGTGTATACGACTAACCCTTACAACGCCTGTCTTTTTAAGACAGGCACTATTGTATTTATCAGGTACCAGACCTGATTGCTCCTTGTAATAAAAGGGACATTGTATCATGTCCTCTTTTAGAGTAGTCCTGGACGCAAATGTAATTTTTCCAGCGTCATTGCGTGATATACTGCTACGAGCTGCTAGCGCAGATTTGTACAGGCTCTATCTTACTGATGATATCTTGAACGAGACATGCCTTAATCTCGTAAGCAAAGGGAAGATGACCGAGGCTGGCACTCACCGACTTTCACACGCGATCAGAATGTCTTTTCCAGAGGCGTTTGTGACAGACTATCATCTCCTGATTCCTTCTATGACGAATCAGGAGAAAGACCGCCATGTACTTGCCGCAGCGGTGAAAGCTGGCGCACAGGTTATTGTGACTACGAACCTCAAAGATTTTCCGCCAAAAAGCCTCGCGCCTTTCGACATTGAAGCTCAGTCACCTGATGACTTTCTTGTACATCTCTACTATCTGGACTGCGAGCTTATTGCCAGGATTATACTGGATCAGGCCGGAGAATTAAGGAAACCCGGTAAAACTGTTCCTGAGCTGTTAGACATCCTGACACAACATGCTCCAACATTTGCCCGCCTTGTCCGCACCCATTTTACATTCAGCACATATTCCTGGCTTGATTCACCACGATGAGTAAATTCGATATTCAATGCGCTCCACTCAATCGACCGGCCAGATAGCAAGGCCGTGATAGACCCCGGTGAGACAGGCGATGCAAGCACAGGCACATTGAGTGATAGTAGCCATCTCTTTTTCTATTGAGAGAGAATACTGACGTAGTTGGATGGCAATGTGCAGCCCTGATACATCTTTGCCAGCAGTTGTTCTTGATTCTGCACGGTCACATTGCTACCAGCACAGTTTAGCGTCAGCGTAATTGCGCCCATTGCCAGGTCCTGGCGCAACGGCTTGGGATGTCCACTCTCGTCCAGCACACCGATAGGCCAGTAATAACCGGCGGACGTAAAATCCTCGCCGCTAAAGTAGAAGAAAGGTACCTGATACTTCATCGCCGTCTGCACATCGGTAATTAGTGTTAATATATGCGCAAGTGCGAGAACATAACTGGTCTGATCGAGGCCACAGCCCTTAAAGCAGCCCGTACCCTCGACTACCCAGAGATGCTTGCCCAGCGCGCCGCTATCCAGGTTCACGTTGAACTGCTGCGCCCAGAACTGGAACAGTCCATACAGGCTATTCACGCTACTATCGGGATAACCATTATGCCAGCTATCAATCAGGCCCAGCGTCTGCGTATGCCAATCCCAGTGCCCTCCCGGATGCACCTGCGTATTCATGGCCTGCTGCATCGCATTCAAATAAGCGACCTGATTGAGCAGCGGTTGATAATCGACGCCGCCAACATGCGGATCAAGCGAGCCGAGCAGCACTGGCGTATTGGGATTGACTGCGTGTACCGCTTGCTGACACAAATCGTAGAATTTAGCGAAGTCCTGTGGCTTGATATAGAGGAAGGACACCGAAGCATCCTGCTTCATCTCCTCATTGCCACATTGCACGGCGTCCGCCCCACCCTGCGCGGCATCCTGCAACGGCTGCGTGTTATAAAGGCTCGCGTTATCCTGGCCCTGGCAGATCGTCAACAAGACGCGAATGCCCTGGCGATGATAGTCAGCAATTGTGTCTCTCAAAACGCTTCCATACAGATTGCCCCAACCGCAGGAGGGGTAGCCCAGGCGCACCCAGCCGATGCCGGGATAGTTTTGTCCCGGTGTTGACTGAATGCCCAGGATTTGCGCCGGACTCTCGGCGGGCAAAGGTGTTGGAGTAGGCGTAGGCATCTGGGTGGGGGTTGATGTGGCACGCCCGACCGCCTGTACGCCGGTAACGGGCTTCTGCACTGGCGGTGGCAAGGTTACGAGATGGTATGTGAGGAAGGCGAGTACAATACACACCGCCAGTACCACAATAAAAATGACCGTCGAAGGTTTCTTTAAGAAAGATGGACTCTGCACGTCATTCATTCCTCAATATCTTCATATCTTTATAGAGCAGGTTCGATGTCTATTGAGTGTATTGTACCATGAGTATGCAACCAGATTACCACTTGATTATGAGGAGTAAGGACAACGCTATTTACCGATACAAAATTCGCTGAAGATGCGCTCTAGCAGATCATCGCTGGCGGTTTCGCCGGTGATTTCGCCGAGCGCGTCATAGGCAGCGCGCAGATCGATGGAGGCGAAGTCGAGAGGGAGTCTTTGTTCGAGGGAGGCAAGCGAAGCGCGCAGGTGCTCTGCCGCGCGCCGCAACGCCTCCTGATGGCGTGCGCTCGTGACCAGCACGCTCTCGCCGGTCAGCGTGCGCCCTTCCAGCACAATGTTCGCCAGCGTCTCTTCCAGTTGCGCCAGACCCGCGCCGGTCAGCGTCGAAGTCGTCACGTAGTCGCAGCACGGCCAGAGTTGCTCTACTATATGCCGCTCGATGCGTTGCTCGCGGTCAGCTTTGTTGAAGACAATAATTACCGGCCTGGGATGCCCCTGCTCTTCAGAAGAGATCGGGCCAAAGCCCATTGCACGCAACTCTTGCGAAACCTGCCGATCCTGTGCAGTGAGCGGCTCGGAGCCATCGAAGACAAGCAACACGACATCGGCGCTCTGGGCGGCGGCGCGGCTACGCTGCACACCGATCTGCTCTACCGGGTCGTCGCTGGGTGTGATACCGGCGGTATCGATCAGGTGGAGTGGGATACCGCGCACGTTAGCCACCTCTTCTACAGTATCGCGCGTCGTACCAGCAATTGGCGTGACGATGGCGCGCTCAGTGCGCAGGAGAGCATTGAGCAAGCTGGATTTGCCCACGTTGGGACGGCCAATAATGGCGGTGCGCAGGCCCTGGCGATAGAGCCGTCCCTGCTCGGAACCGGCCAGCAGGTGCGCGACATACTGCTGCGCTTCCACGATCAAAGGACGCAATTCTTCCGGCTGCGGCGTCGGCACGTCCTCTTCGGGAAAGTCAATGCTGGCCTCGATGCGCGCGATGACGCCCAGAATGGCGTGACGCGCCTGCTCGACCTGCTCTGAGAGCTTGCCGCGCAACTGCTGCATGGCGAGACGCTGTCCGGCCTCGGTCTGCGCGTCGATCAGATCCATGACAGCTTCCGCCTGCGCTAAGTCGAGGCGACCGTTGAGGAAGGCACGCAACGTGAACTCGCCCGGATTTGCCATGCGCGCACCCTGGGCCAGCACGGCGCGCAGGATGCGTTTCAGCACCAGGGGGCCACCGTGTCCCTGTATCTCCACCACATCTTCGCAGGTGTAGGTATGAGGGGCGCGCATAAAAGCCACCAGCACCTCGTCCAGCATTTCGCCCGTCTGCGGGTCGATGACATGCGCATAGGTCAACCGATGCGATGGAGGAATATCCGTTCGATTCCCTGGTCGGCGCAGGAGAGGCAGCGCGATCTGAAAAGCCTCTGCGCCACTTATTCTGATAATGCCAACACCCCCGATGCCTGGCGGTGTGGCGATAGCCGCAATCGTATCGTTTTGCATACGCCGATTATAGTCTATTCGGCCCGCTTTGGGTAGGGGGGATCAAAGGCTCCCCATGATAATGCGTTCCGGGTGGGTATAGACATTCATGCTGTGGTCGCGCAGAAAACCGACCAGAGTGATGTTGGCGCGCTCGGCCAGTTCGATAGCCAGGCTGGAGGGGGCCGAGATGGCGGCGATACAGGGAATACGCGCCCGCAGTGCCTTCTGGATAATCTCGAACGAGGTACGCCCACTGACCATCAGAATGGCTTCTCTATAAGGAAAGGTATTATGGAGCAGCGCGTGACCGATTAATTTATCGACGGCGTTATGCCGTCCAACATCCTCGCGTAGCAAACGCAATTCGCCGTTGGGCGCGAAGATCGCGGCGGCATGCAGACCCCCGGTATACGTAAAAACCGCCTGCGCGGCGCGCAAACGTTCGTCCAGCGTGTAAATGACCGACGCGGGAATACGCAAGCTATCTGTCTCAAGCGGGGGAGTATCGATCACGAGATCGGCGATGCTGTTCTTACCACACAGACCGCAACTGGCCGAGACGGCGAAGTGGCGCTCGAAGGCCACCGGCTGCGCCTGCACAGTGGGCACGTTCGGCAGGCCGCGCGGGCGCAAACGCACGCTCACCACGTTTGCCAGCGGCAGGCCATCCCCATCTATCGCGTCCTCGATACTCAGCACATCCCCGACCTGCTGAATAACACCCTCAGTTAGCAGAAAGCCCATCGCCAGTTCGTGGTCATGGCCTGGAGTACGCATAATGACGGCCAGACTCTGCTGCTCAATACGAATCTCAAAAGGCTCCTCAACCGTTACCTGCTCTTCTCGCTCGTAATGATGCTGCTCTTGCCAGTGCGTTACATTGACTTGCATGACTCGTTCCGGGTCAAGCACTGAACGCCAGAAACCGGAGAGTGCCATAGCCTACCTTCCTCTTTTTTGCTCCGCTGCAATGGTTGGCTGCGTGCCGGTCGTGACTTGCAGACGCTCGCCCGGCGATGGCAGACGCTGGCGCTTGAAGTAATATTTGCAGGCACCGGGTCGCACCGGGTCCGGCGGCTCAATGGCGACCAGCCCCCAGCCCTGTCGCTCCAACCAGTTCCACGCCTCAAACTCATCATCGAAATCGCGGATGACATTGCCCGCGACCGTAAAAACCATTGTTCCTAACAGGTAGCAATGTTCCCAGTGTACCATATTTTTTCCTTCTCAGGTTGCGCAAACGAATGCGGTTTCATTAAAGATGAACGGTACCTCTATCAGGAATTGCCGTGTCATGTGAACATTGACGCCTGTGCCATGCAGTGCTACCATAGAGGTGATCTCAACATACCTTTTATATTAAAGAACACTGACAAGGGATTTGAGCGTATGCATCATTTTGTGAGAGCAAGCGACGAGGTCTTGCGCAAACGTGGCTATCGCCTGACGCCACAACGCCATATGATTTTGAGCGTTATTCAGGAAGCGAACGAGCATCTCAGCATTGAACAGATTACCGAGAGAGTTCAGCAGCGCAATCCCTATGTCAGTCTTTCCACTGTCTATCGCACACTAGAACTGCTGCGCGAGCTGGGGCTGGTGCGCGAGAGCCATCTCTTTGGTGAGCAACCGCATTACGAGGCGGTGGGTGGTCACGCCCACCTTCATCTTATTTGCCGTCGTTGCCGCATGACCATCCACTTAGATGATGAACTGCTCGGCAATCTCCATGAACAACTCCAGGCCCAGTACCACTTTCACGGTATGATGCTCGACCTGGTTGCCGCCGGTTACTGCGACCCCTGCTGGCAACTGATGCAACAGGAGGAACAGAAACCGCCCGACGACAAACCCTCTGGCGCACCCTGACGTGGAGACGACATCAATCCTGTCCCTACGATGTCTCACCTGGCACTTTTTTTATAGCCCGTTTGTCATAGATACTTGTAGTCGTGAAAGGCATATGGCATAGATTGATGAATACATGTGCATAGATCATGCTAAGGAGGTGCATGCGATGGATGACTTGCCCGAAGACCATAACGGGCCGCATTCTTCACAAAAACTAGTGTTGCCGGGTATAGAGGCCCCTTTCACGGAGCCACAGCGCTATCAAGAGGAAACGACCGCCTTTCCTGCCGACCCTCTCTACAAAGCTGGTCGCTATCGAGCAACCATGCCGACACACCGACGGGCAGACCCGGTCTATCGCTTCCTCTATCTGAGTATCGCGCTGGTCATTACCGCCTGTATTATCCTCTTAGTACTGGTCGGCCCTACGGTGGCGAGTATGCTCAGCCACGCGCCTTTTTCTTCCACCTCGACCGGCCCGACCGGTTCTGCGGGTGGCCTCAATCCCCAGCCAACCTTTCCCACCCCCGGCGGCGGTCAGGGCAGCACACAGAGCAGTCAACCCACTGTCAGCCCTGTGCCAACTCTCCTGCCGACTCCAACGGTGTCAGCTTCGCCAACCCTCACACCGGTTGCCACCTCAACAGGGCAATTGACGGTACAGATCATCAGCGTCCCACAATTTGTCAGCAATAATTCAACCGTCATGGTCGGTGTCACGACCAGCCAGCCATCGGCAACCGTTCAGCTTGTTGTGAGCTATAATGCATTTCCTTACCTCTATAGTAGTCCAAAAGAGTTTACAGACACGAATGGCTTTGCCTCTATCCCCTGGCACGTACAGGTCATTCCACACGGTCAATTTGTGGTCGCGCGCCTCTATGTGGTCGCTCGGAGCCAGGATGGGCAGCAAGCGCTCTCGCCAGAAGTGACCGTGCAGATCGGCGGGCATGTCGGAGGTTAAATCGTCCATGACACAACAGATTAATATTCGCGGTGTCCAGGAAGCCGCGCGTGCCGTGCGTCAGAATATTGGGCGCGTAATTGTCGGCAAAGAGACTGTGGTTGACCTGCTCATGATTGCCCTGCTCTGCGAGGGCCACGTGCTACTGGAGGATGTGCCCGGTATCGGCAAAACCACGCTGGCGAAATCGCTGGCCCGCTCACTTGGCTGTAGCTTTCAACGCATCCAGTTCACACCCGACCTGCTCCCTTCCGACATCACCGGCATTACCTTTTTCAATCAGAAATTGGGGGAGTTTGAGTTTCGCCCCGGCCCCCTGCTCGCTCAGGTCGTGCTGGCCGATGAAATTAACCGCGCGACGCCACGCACGCAATCCGCGCTGCTGGAGGCAATGGAGGAGCGGCAGATCAGCATTGAACGCGAGACATTGCCGCTCCCGCGCCCCTTCATCGTGCTGGCAACCCAGAACCCCGTCGAGCTAGAGGGTACCTTCCCGCTGCCGGAGGCCCAGCTTGATCGCTTCCTCATGCGCCTGCGCCTGGATTATCCCAGCCACGCCGAAGAGCGCCTGATTCTTCAGCGCTTCAAAGAGGAACAGCCGCTACAAACACTGACGCCGGTTCTCAACGCCGACCAGTTGCAGGAGTTGCAGCAGATGATACGCTTTGTGCGCGTGGACGGCAGTATCGAAAATTATATCGTTGACCTCGTGCATGCCACACGCAACCACAACGGCATCGAACTGGGCGTCAGCCCGCGCGGCACGCTGGCTCTTTATCGCGCCGCCCAGGCCAACGCGGCTATTCGTGGACGCGCCTACGTCATTCCAGACGATGTGAAAGGCATGGCACGCCCGGTACTCGCGCATCGCATGATTGCCACCAGCCAGGCGCGCATGCATGGGCATGATATGGAAAAAATCGTAGACGATGTACTGCGTAGTGTCACCGTACCGGTAGAATCCTGAGACATATGGAACGCATTACTTCACTGGATGGCATACCATTTAGCGGCACCGGCATCCAACCGCGCTGGTACTTGCTGGGCGCGGCGCTGCTGCTTCTGGGCATTCCCTTTCGCCAGCCCCTGCTGGTGGTAGTCGGTCTGCTCTGCCTGCTGGTGGTGATCCTTGTTGATCTGGGCGCGCGCTACTGCCTGCGCAACGTCCAGTATAAACGTCAATTGAGCGAACAGCGCGTCCTCTTCGGCGAAGAGATCACGCTGACCCTCACCGTCGAAAACGCCAAGTTACTGCCGTTGCCCTGGCTGGAGAGCGCCGACGCCATCTCACCGGCCCTGAAGCTGCGCGGTCAGACGCTACACCGCGACGTGGCCAGCGGTCAACTGTTGCTCGAAAGCCTCTTCAGTCCCACCTGGTATGATCGCGTCACGCGGCGCTATACGATTGAATGCCGTGAGCGGGGCGTGCATGGGCTTGGCCCCACGCGCCTGCGCAGTGGCGATATTTTCGGCTTCGTCACGCGCGAAATGAGCATTCCCAATCAGCAATACGTACTGGTCTACCCGCTCGTCGTGCCGATCACCAGCTTTGGACTACCTGCACGCCATCCCTTCGGCGACCGCCGCGCACCCCGCCGTTTGCTCGAAGACCCCGCGCGCATCGTCGGTGTGCGCGACTATGCTTATGGCGATAGCCTGCGTCGCGTCCACTGGAAGGCCAGCGCGCGCGCCATGAAGCTGCAAAGCAAAGTTTACGAGGAAACCACAACCTACACGCTTAACCTCTTCCTGAATATGTCGGCTCGCCTCGATGCCCACTATGGCATCCATCCCGAACTCCTGGAACTCTCGATCTGTGCCGCCGCCTCGATTGCCAGTTGGGCATGTGACGAGGGCTACGCTGTCGGCCTATACTCCAATAGCATGCTCTACATCCCTGACGAAGAGAGCCACATGGACAGGACGCTGGATGAGCAAGGCCAACCGATACAGAGCGGCGAAGAGGAGATACGTGCTATGCTGCGGCGTCGGCGCGTCCATATTCCCGCCGCCAGCAATCCAGAGCAGAAAATGCGCATCCTGGAGGCGCTGGCCCGTCTGCAAAGCTACTTCGGCAGCACTATCGAGGATACCTTGCAAGCCGAGCGCGCCCGCTTAGCCGCCGGTTCCAGTGTCGTACTGATTACCACCAGCATCAGTGAAACGCTGATCGAGCCATTATATCGCTTACGACAAAACGGCCATCCGGTGACAATACTCTTTGTTGGTGATACACTATCTCCAGTACGTTTATCCGGCATCACCGTCTATCATATCGGCGGTGAGGCAACCTGGGCAGCATTAAAAAGCGGCCAGAGCAGCGTGAGCGACCAGTCAGCACGGACAACGCCCGTAGCCACAGGCTTTGCATTGTAATAGGGAGAAATTGCTATGGCTTACAACGACGAGCAATGGCAAGATGAACAAGACGAGATAACCTTCGTTGACCTGCCCGACAGTGAATTACAGCCACTTCGTATCCACATGTTGCATTATGGGCGGCGTTTACACGCACTGACGCGCCAGCCGCGCCTCGCACTCATCCCCTCGTTGTTCATCATCTTGCTCCTGCTCGTCCTGCTGAGCGGCTCAAAGCTTTATCAGCACGTTACACTCACTGCCACCCCACCAGCGCCCCATGTGGGATATTTCCGTGTCAACTCGATACAGATTATCAGTGTCGGCGGCACACCGCAACAGAGTAGTTTCATTATCCTGGATTCCAATAATACCTGGCGCTCCGAGGGGATGCTGCCCCCCACCAGCAAGACCACGCCGGTCTGCTCGACAGGGACGAATATCGGGGCTATCCACAGTGTCGGTAGCTATCCGGTCTGGATCAAAGGTATTCTCGGCCCACAGGCACATGTTGCGCTCACCTCACAGGCATATGAAGCTGCCCCCTGGAAAGGCTGGAATATTACGCTCCAGGTCGCGGTTATCTATAATCTCAACCAACCGGTGACTCTCAGTGTCTTCTCGCCGCCACAAAGATTTCCAGCGGCCTTTGCCACCAGTTCGCTCAACATCTATAGCACCAGCCTTACACTGGACGAACAGTTTCCAATCCAGCATAATGTGCCTGACGGCAATAAATTCCGCAATATCTGGAATATCACGCTGCACATTCCGGCCAGTGGTTGCTATAAACTGCAAGCGGACTGGATGATGAATGAATGGAGCATTTTCTTCACCGCCTCTCCCACATAAAAAAAGCCCCCGGCAACACTGCCAAAGGGCATATACTCTTTTTCATCTCTTTAGCGCTTAAACGTTTGGAACCCATTCTTCCGCGTGCGGCAAGGCGTGATCGCTCTGCTCCTTGTCGGTCACCGCAGGGGGTTCGCTGCTGGGACGTAGACGCAACAAAGCTTCCAGTTCGGCCTGCTTGTACAATCGATTGCGTTTGATGCCCTGCTTATAGCTTTTAAGGATGCCGCGACTAACATATGCATATAATGTTGATAATTTCACACCAAGCAGGTTACAAGCTTCCTGCCCATCCAGATAGTTTTCTCCGTTCAACTCTATCACTGGTTGCCCCTCCTTCCGTCAATAGATACTGGCGAAATGCTTCTCGTTCAGACGCCGACGCTCTCACCTGAATGTAGCCGTTACCTCTTTCTTTCTCAATGATAGAAGCCTTGCGCTATTTTGTCAACATATGCAAAAAGCATACAGTCACTCTGGTCTCTCCAAATCAACTAAAATCAAGTAGAATCAATATCCATTGACTTTTATCCAGCTTCATGGTACAACAAGAAAAGACAAGCAGCTTTATAGTGAAAACCGGTGTTTTTTAGCAAAGGAGCTTCACCCATATGTCAGCGATCATGCCGGATACCGGCAACACCCCGATGATCACGCCGCTCCGTCCCCAACGTGGTGGCCTGGAAGGCATCATAGCGGCAACTACCGCGCTCAGCAAAGTCGAGATGGCCGGGCGTCTGATCTATCACGGCTATAACATTCACGACCTGGCACGCACGGCCACCTTTGAAGAGGTTGCCCACCTGCTCTGGTTTGGCCATCTGCCCAATCGCCAGGAATTGACGCGCCTTCAGCAGCAGCTAGCCGCGCAACGCACGCTGCCAGCACAAGTGTTGAATGTGTTGCGCGACTTGCCCGCCGAAACCGAACCGATGGATGCTCTGCGCACAGCTACCTCAGCCTGGGGGGCCATCGCCATCAAGGGCAAACCGACCGTTGAGCAGGCTATCGCGCTGACGGCACGCTTCCCGCTCTTCCTGGCTGCCTTCCATCGCCTGCGTAACCAGCAAGAGCCATTAGAGGCACGGCCTGATCTGGGCTACGCCGCCAACTACCTTTATCTGCTCAGTGGACGGGAACCGAAAACAGAACATGTCAGGGGTCTTAATGCATACCTGGTGCTGCTGGCCGACCATGGCATGAATGCTTCCACCTTCACGGCGCGCGTCGTTGCCAGCACCGAGTCCGACATTGTTTCCTCAGTAGTTGCTGCACTCGGCGCGTTGAAGGGGCCATTACACGGTGGAGCACCTTCCAAAGTGCAGGATATGCTCAACGCCATCGGCAGTGTTGATAATGCCGAACCCTGGCTGCGCAGCGCGCTGGCACGTGGCGAGCGCCTGATGGGCTTCGGACATCGCGTCTATAAGGCCGAAGACCCGCGTGCAGAGGAATTGCGTGAGATGGCTCGCCTGGCCGATCCGCAGAGCTTCGTGCTGGCTAGCCGCGTTGAAGAACTGGCGATCCAGTTGTTAGAGGAGCAGAAACCCGGTCGTCGCCTCTACACCAATGTCGAGTTTTACTCTGCCGTCCTGCTGGCCTCGGTTGGCTTGCCCGGCGATCTCTTCACGCCCACCTTCGCCATCAGTCGCATCGCGGGCTGGACGGCTCATATTCTGGAGCAGGTTCACAACAACCGCCTGATTCGCCCGGATGCCGACTACACTGGCCCGACGGACCTGCGCTTTGTCCCTCTCGATCAACGCTAATCTAGCCAGGAACCGATGAGGTGTGCCCTCATCGGTTCTCGCTTTATGTTATGAAGGCTTGTTCTATGCAGCAAACAGTATCATCTCGACCCACGCCCGGTGCCCGGAAACTCTTCCAAATCTGGAGTAGCATCGGCTTACAATCCTTCGGGGGTGGTGCGTCCACCACTTTCCTCATTCAACGCACCTTTATTGATCGCTATGGCTGGATGACAATGGAGGATTTCAACCAGTACTGGAACCTGTGCCTCTTTGCCCCCGGCATCAACCTGATCGCCCTGACCGTACTGATCGGACGTCGGCTGGGCGGTGTAACCGGCATCATCGCCTCGCTGGTTGGCCTGCTGCTACCCAGCGCAACTATCACCTGCCTGATGGCCGCAGGCTTCGTGCAGATTCAACACCTACCCGTTGTCCATGCTATTTTACGCGGTGTCATTCCCGCAACAGCGGGCATTATGGGCGTGGTAGCTTTTAATTTCGCCCGTCCCGTCATCCAGCGCGCTTATAAAGAAGGCAAGGTACAGACATTCCTGAGCCTCGCGCTCATCCTGCTCAGCGCGCTGGCACTCATCTACTTCAATCTGCCGGTGGTTGTCGTGCTGCCCTGCACCGCGCTGCTGGGCATGCTGCTCTTCACCCCCTGGCGCTCAAGGCCAACTCCATCGACGCCCCCGTCTGCGCGCGAACAGGAGGAGATAGCGCATGATTGACCCGCTGCTCTACTTCCTGCTCTTCTTTAAAGCTACGCTCTTCTCCAGTGGTGGCTTCAGCAATCTGCCAAGCCTGCATCAAGACTTGCTCGCTCGCCGCTGGGCCACCAATACCGATTTCAGCGAGTCGGTCGCTATCGGCCAGATCAGCCCCGGCCCCAATGGCCTGTGGGTCATTAGCCTGGGCTACCTGACCTATGGCTATCTGGGGGCATTGCTGGCGCTGGTCGCCATCACGCTGCCGCCGCTCATCGTGCTGCTCGTCTCCGCCCTCTATCGGCAAATCGAACGTCAGCGCTGGGTGCCCGGCTTCATGCGTGGTATCTCGCTAGCCGTCGTCGGCATCTCGCTCACCGTCTGCTGGACGATTCTGCATCAACCTGGCATCGACTGGCTCGGCTGGCTCATTGCTATTGCCGCCTTCGCCGTAGCGCTCAGCAAGCGTGTGAACTTCCTGCTTCTGCTCAGTATAGCGGGTCTCATGGGCTACCTGCTCTATCGGTGACGAAGGGACATCGATAGCCGTTGAATACTTGTGAGAAGGTCTGCTGTATTGCTAGCAAGTTGCTCAAAATTGATGTATTATTAACCATACTACACCGTGCAGGCAACGAGGTTGCCAATAGCAAGCCATCCAGCAGTAGACGAACCAGCAGGGCAGGAGGGATACAAGACAAATGCCATCAAGTGAAAGGGAGCGTTCCGAGCGCAGAACGTATCGCAGAAGTCCTGGACGACAATACGAGAATGACTATGATCCGTTGCGCCACCAGCATAGTCACAGCCGAAGCGGACCTATGGAACAGCGAGGACAGACGCTCCAGAGCGGAAGTATATCGCAGCAAGATCGGTGGCCCACACGCACCAACGCTACTGCACACACCAGCACCGCCATGTTACAGCGCCCCAATTTACGTCGAACACGCCAGCTCTTGCGCCAGAATATTATCGCCAGCAAAGGGCGCGCCGCCGTCGAAGCGGCAGAGCAGCGTGAACAATTTCTCCAGGCCATCCCGGAAGATGCCCCTCTCGATCAACAAGAACAGCACGAGATACGCGCCTCACGCCACTATCCGTCGCAGAATGGTCGCTCTCCACTGTATATCCCTTCCACACGCGAACTAGAAGATTTTGAACAGGAACCCTGGTCGGAGGAACAAGATGTAGACCCCGACCTGGGCATCGATTACGAAGACCCGCTCGATGCGCGCCTCGGCTATAGGGAACTGGTACCACCCCGCATGGCAACACGCGGCGGTCAGCGCCAACCGACCCGTGTCCCCACGCGCAGTGTGCGCCCCATGCCGGAGTACGAAGATGAATATGAGGATAACGAGGACGACTACGAGGAGGAAGAGGAACAACCGGAACGGCGCAAGAAACGCAAAAAGAAGCTGTCCCGGCGTGGTTTGCTGGCCGGTATCGGCATCGTTGCGCTCGGCGGAGCCAGTGCTGCGGCCTATGAACTGGCTCCTAAAGTGCCGGGGCTGGCCGGTAATCTGGGAAATAACATCGAAAAGCAGTTGCAAGAAGCCTTCAACCGGGGAGTCGAGCAGGGCGCTAACGCGGTACGGCAAGATTTCGTCAACTCGCTGGAGAACCTGGAAGGCTTCACGCTTGATGGCGCTATGACCTCTGTCAAGCTGATGCGGGCCGCCTATGACACCTTTGTCTCGCCCATCGTCAAGTTTGGTGCGACCATAGCCACCGATTTTCTGACGGCAATGGATCGTGCCTACACCACCGCGCGTGGCTGGCTGCGCAACATCGGTCAGGATAACAGTACGCTGGCCGCCATTCAGAGCGTGCTGGATAGCTGGACAACGCAGGTTGCAAACATGCCCAAACAACTTGACGCCATCACCGAGGCCGACCTGGACGGTGCCCAGGCCTACCTGCGCGCCTTGCAGCAGAAGCTCGCCGAAGAGAAAGCCAAACTGGCCACCAGCCAGAAAGGCACACCAACCCCGGCTCCTACACCCACTTCGACGGCCCAACCTAAGCAATAAATCCTATAGGGGCGTGATACCGGCGGGCCTGCTATCCATCGGGTGGCTACGAGGCCCCTCACCAGTTCCTTCTACCTACCCACGCCCCTACCATATATTGAATTAGCTGGAATCAATGACGGTCGCCCTGTTCACACTCCAATATCCTGCCTGCCTCTTGTTTCGCTATAGAAAAAGAGGAATAGTTTGTTCCTCTTTTGACATAAATGATATTAAAATGCCGTTTTTTTGTATCGGATTGCTTTCGAGGTTGCGTGGTAGACGTGAAGGCTACGTATCTACTATCCTGGCTTATGTAGAGATTACAGTCGTGGCAGAGGTTCAACGAGGGGTAAATTTTAGGAGGAAAGGCTTATGGTTCGCTTACAATTCCGACTGCGCAACCAGAATGTGATCAACTATTTACGTCAGAAGGCTAACGGTGAATCGAAATCTGTGCAGGCCGAGGCGACGACAAAGGAGGATATCTCGCGTCTCTCGACAAAGCTCTCTCTGCCCACACTGACACGTGGCGAGGAAAAATCCGCCGTTTTGAAAGGAGGCAGGCCGTCGAAAGCCATCTCGGCAACAGCAGTGGCCCGTCCGCAAGGGCCGACGCTTTTGAGCGGGCAGCACTCCCAATCCGCTCCAGCCGCTCGCAACATGGTCACATCGGTAATGGAACCGCTGATCCCCCCACGCCAAAGCCTCAAGACGGATGTATTATCGTTGCTGGATGCACCGACTTCTAGACCGCTTGCACATGTTCCGGCACATATACAAACCGTTGATACAAAGGAGAGCCGCGAACTGATCGCGCGCGCGCCGTATATCTTGCCGCTAGATGCTACAGAGACGAATCGGCTCGACTTCCAGCACTACGCTTTGCGTCAGGCGCTTGGCGGTAACTACGCTGCGCCAATTAATCATCCGCAGAGCATTCTGGATGTCGGCACGGGCACAGCGCGCTGGGGTATTGAACTGGCAACCATTTTTCCCCACAGCAGCGTCATCGGGCTGGATATCATGGTGCCACATTTAACGACTTATCCACGCAACTTCGCGTTTGTGCATGGCAACGTGCTGGATGGTTTACCCTTTGCCAACAGCACCTTCGATTTTGTGCATCAACGCCTGCTCTTACCGGCCTTGCCGATGCAGCGCCTGCATTTCGTGTTATCCGAGCTTGTGCGTGTAGCCGCGCCGATGGGCTGGATCGAACTGGTGGAGGCAGATGTCAATATCCAGTCCGGTGGCAGCGCGAACAGGAAGTTGACCGAATGGATGGTAGAGGCCAGCCGCCATTATGGTATTGATCCATGTCTGGGCACGCGCGTCGGTGAATTTTTGAGCATGATGCGCCTGAAAGATATTGAGGTGCGCTCGGTTTCCTTGCCGGTAGGCCACTGGGGCGGACGCATCGGGCGACTCATGGCAGCAGATATGGTTGCGCTCTATCAGGGCATGAAACAACGCATTCTAGCTCTGACCGGCGTCAGCAGCGAAACCTACGACTATACCTGTCTAAAGATGCAGCACGAATGGGAATACAATCGCTGCAAGATCGTCTTCCACATCGCCTACGGGCAACGGAAA
>DAOTVZ010000273.1:0-4231 GCA_034436045.1 Ktedonobacteraceae bacterium
AATACAGAGAAAACGCCCGGCGAACAAACCATCTGCCATCATCCATACATTACAAATTCGTGATATTTTACGCCACAAAGGGAGGATATGTGAACCAGTCCACAAACGTCACGTCACATGACGACCACACCGTACAAAGCACGCTCGATCAAATCAATGCGCTCCTCCCTGATCACCTCATCAGGCTGTATTTAGCACAACGAACAATCACCTCGCTCGACAAACGGAGTCTCACAATCATCGCTCAGCAGAAGCTCACTGGCAATCAGTGGGCTACCTTCATCGCCATTCTCGCAGCATATCCATATTATGCTTCTCATGAAGCTCTCTTCGCTGTTGTGACCGGTCTCTCATTAGAACAAAGCCAACAAGTGTTACGTGATGCACACGCAAAAGGCTCTGATCATTACAAAAACACGTTCAAACCTGTCAGCCGTGCCATCACGGGGGTGCGCAGAAAGCTAGGCACAGCCGCACCGATGCTGCACATTCGTCTCATGCGTGAATGCGGATACGTGTTGATGGTTGATGCTTAGATCATGATGAATATACAGACGGGCAAGAGACAAAAAAGTGTCCACCAGGGGCTACAGATTCTGTCTCCTGGAGACGCGAAAAATGGGGGAAGAGGGCCGCGAAAAACCGTCCCCTCAACGCTGCTAAAATTCGGTCGGCTCAGGTAATATGTGGATAGGGAATTCTCCGATGAAAGATGCATAGGATCAGGCTGGGTGCAGAAAGGAGATTGCTCGTAGCAGATCGGGTATTCTCAACGAGGTTGAACTACTCTTGAGATCACCAACGGTTTCTTTGAAAAGGCGTCCTATGTTGTAATTTCGTCCTGTTTGAGATGTTCTGCAAAGGAGAAAAAGACGTGGAGCGCTACCTTTTGTTTGATTCATCTTGTACGAAGTGCAGTCAGATCGCTCGTGCTGTTGAGCAGATATGCAGTGGATGGTGTGCTGTACGAAGTTTACGTGAGCCGTCAATGCAAGAACTCCTGGGCAAAACGAACTCTCAGTGGAAATGGGAACCCACTCTTATTGAGGTTCAAGGAGCAAGTGTACGGAACTTTAGAGGAATCACACTTCGTATATATCTCCTCAGAGCGTTGGGTCCCAAAAAGACTTGGCATCTTCTGCAAACCATGAGCCAGACATTCATCTCTTCCGTGCCTGTGGAAGATGGTCGTCGCCATCTCTTGAAACGTGGCGGGGCAATTCTTGCTGCTCTGGCTCTTACTACTGGGATTGGTACCTTGGAGCCTGCATATGCACAAAGCGATGCTGGAGATACTTCAACATCATTTTCGATGACTCCACTAAATGCTCAAAGCCCATTTGTCCAGCAATTGCAACGAATGGATGCTGTCAAAACAGCTAGCAAAACTCTTGGTATACCTGATTGGACCTCTGTGCTTGAGGTAAGACGTGGGTCATCACCTCAAGCTGTCTATGTCATAAGCTATCAACCTCAGATGCATCAAGAAGTTGTAAAAGCTACCTTCCTATGCATTACCAATACCGCGAAGACCGTGGTTGCTCAGCTTCTTCATACAAATGATCAAACCGTGCAGTTCGCTTGGCTTACCCCGAATTTGCACTATCTTGGCATGACTACCACATCCAAAGATGGGAAAGTGGAAGCCTCAACTGAGAACCCTTATCATCTTGGCTTAGCGGGTACATCGACACCTGATTTCGCTTGGGGATGCTTCATAACTTGCCTGATAACGGCAGATGTACCTTCCTGGTGTATTAGCATATGTGAAGGTTGTGGGATTTTCGTTGTTACTTGCGTTGCTTGTGCTGGTTGTGCCGCTGGATCATATGCTTATTGTGTTGCTACCTGTTAGATGCTATTCGCACACTTTTCCATAGCCTTTTCCAGAAAACGGCGACTGGGCAATGAAACCTTTTAGGTCAACGAAACGTATATTCAGGCAGCGATTTGCTTGCAATGTTATTGACCAACAGCAGTTCATGTATCCATAGACTTACCGGTGTAGGCTGTAGCATACTCTGAGAGAGGTGTAGATATGCAAACAATTATATGGGCCATCATTAGCTTCTTTGGCCTCATCTTTATCGGCAGCTTTATCGCTAGTATCCTGGATTTGTGGCTGCATCAAGGACAACTGACAAACTATCCTAAATTGAGAGATCTCTATCGCAAGCGAGGGTAGAGAGCATCCAAAGGAGCCAACATCTGGTATTGGCTCCTTTGGGTTGATATCTTGCGCTTTATATACTGTTGATGTTTAAACTAACACGAGCCTAGCTGAACCCTACGATCAAGGGTTCAGAACCAAGAAAAACGCAGAGAAATGAACAAGATCAGTCAAAGCGCCTCAAGCAGAGGCTCTCTTCTTGCTCTTTTTCCGCTTTTTGCTTGTTTTACGAATCACCGGATGACGTGTCCTGGGCTTGGGATGAAAGCCTTTGGCCCGCCCCGGTGCTTTTCCACGCTGTTGTGGTGGTCGAGCAGGCGTCCCCAACTGGCCAAAAGGGGGGGCATGGCCCGTCGCGCCTGTGCCAATGTCAGCGTCGAGCGGCGTGTCTCCCAGGGTCGATAGCAGCCTTCCAGCAAAGGACGGGCCAGAACCAGGAGATTGTGAACACATGCCACCACCTGCGTCCATCGTTCGGTGCGCTCAGGCGTACTGGGCCGTGCACTGTCCCAGAGCCGTTCCTGCTTGTCGAAGCGATAGCCATGCTCGTGCGAATACCGCAAGCGATACGTCGGGCTGACCTCAGCCAAAGGAGCAGGCTGGTCGCCTTGCCACACGAACCAACTGATCTTGGGATCACGAGCCTTCCCACTGGCTCCATGACGAATGACTTGGATCACCGACACCTCCAAAGAGTGCGCGGTACGCAGATGCAAGCCGTTCCACCACTGCACCTCGATCTTCGCACCTTTCGCGTCGGTTCCCTCCCAGGCCTGATCTGGCTTCCCGTGGCTGCTCTCGTCTTTGCATTGAAAGCGGTCTCCATCCTTGCGGCTGGCTCCCTTTTGTCCAGGAAGGCGTGCAGGTGCGGGCCGATAGAACACGCGGTTGCTTTTGACGCGCAACAAGCAACACGCCTCGACATCCGCCACGCGTGCCAGAAACGGCGCGCAGGCGTACCACCGGTCTGCCAGAATGATGGGATGCAACCCACGCGCCACCAACAGCGCGACCACGGCACGTAGGTGGCGGGCAGCCACCTCGGTCGCCAGTTCCGTCGAATGCACTCGTCCCGTGTCCAGCACAAAGGTGCCTTGCCCAGCTTGCTTGGGTAAGAGCACCACATGGCTCATGACCCAACCGGGACTGACCGCATGGGGGTACTTGGGCACATTGGCGATGGGAACCAGCGTTCGATCCTCGGCAGTCTCGGCCTCCGGGCGGTACAGGTTGCTGGTGTCCACTCCCAGAAAAACGATCTCACCGGCTTGGGGCAGCGGCGCGAAGTCCACAAAGACCTGCCGCAGGCGTTCGGCATCGATCTGACCGTCTTCCAGGGCTTCCTACAGGCTTGCCCAGGTTCGCTCAAAGAACGGAGAGAACGACAACTCGGGAAAACTGCTCGCGACTGCTTCGCTGGAGAGCGCATCCACCAGGTTGAACAGGGCGTCTCTCGCGTTTCCAAAGCACCTGTAGACCCCGTGACGAAACTCGTTGAGTGTGTTAATGTTCATCTGAGTAATGCTCCTGAGTTTGCTTCTTTTAGATACATTACTCCCCCTCAGCAATCCCCTCACAAGGAGTGCTGAGGGGCATTTAGTTTAAACGTCAATTACAAGATACAAGACAGGCCATCAAAGCAACTTAAAGGATGGATTAAAATGCAATCCAGATTAGGCTTGCAGGAGTTAGCTCAACAGATAACTTTTTCAGTCTACGGACTCACTGGCAACCCATTCAGGCTACAACTCTCAAGTATATTGGAAAGGCATCTGAAGGTGGGAATAGCGGTGGTCAGCAACAACTCACAGCCGTTACACTCGGTTTCTTAGCCGAACGTGATACAGGACATGTTATTGTGGTGCACCTTCACTTCCATAATGGTCATCATAAAAAACACGTACAAATATTATACGTGTCTTGCAACTGCCTTCACACCATCCAGCTAGCATGGATTATCGAACACCATGCATATTCCGTCTAGGGCAAAGTTTAGTGCAGGCTCAGTACTATGAATTACTCCACTTCTGGTTACAGTGGCGTCAGCTTTAGCGCCACTGA
>DAOTVZ010000274.1:0-7131 GCA_034436045.1 Ktedonobacteraceae bacterium
CCTCAATGGTCGTAATATCGTTGCTGTTGTTTGGCATTGTTCAAAACACTTCCTTTCACCATCATTCGTCATGTTTCTGCTGTTTCAATGGAAATATATTCGCGCACCGTGCATGTGACAATGTATCGCACCCTTTGAACAGATTGGCAAGCAAAAAGGGTGTGATGATGAAATTTCACCCTCGATCTTGACACTCCCGTAGGGGCGTGATTGATCACGCCCTGTTGGCCCATCGCACAGCGCTCAGGGCGTGATCAATCATGCCCCTACTGGCCCATCGCACAGCGCTCAGGGCGTGATCAATCACGCCCTGCTGGCCCATCGCACACGCTCTCAGGGCGTGATCAATCACGCCCCTACGGGGCCATCGCACAGCGCTCAGGGCGTGATCAATCACGCCCCTACGGGGTCATCGCACAGCGCTCAGGGCGTGATCAATCACGCCCCTACGGGCCATCGCACAGCGCTCAGGGCGTGACCAATCACGCCCCTACGGGCCATCGCACAGCGCTCAGGGCGTGACCAATCACGCCCCTACGGGGTCATCGCACAGCGCTCAGGGCGTGATCAATCACGCCCCTACGGGGTCAGGGTATTACAATCGTTCGATGATAGTGGCAATACCCTGACCGACACCGATGCACATGGTCGCCAGACCAAAGCGCCCGCCGCGCCGCTCCAGTTCGTAGAGCAGGGTGGTAAGGATGCGCGCGCCGCTACAACCGAGCGGGTGCCCCAGCGCAATCGCGCCGCCATTGACGTTCAGCTTCTCAGTGTCTATCTCCAGTTCGCGTGCGCACTGCAAGGTCTGTGACGCGAAAGCCTCGTTCAACTCGATCAGGTCCATGTCGTTGATGCTCATGCCTGCGCGTTGCAGCACCTTACGGGTGGCATAGATGGGGCCGAGGCCCATGTATGCGGGGTCTACCCCGGCCACCGCCGAAGCCACGATACGTGCGCGTGGACGCAGACCAAGCTGTTGCGCTTTGCTGCTCGCCATCAGCACGAGCGCCGCCGCCCCGTCGTTGATGCCCGCCGAGTTGCCCGCTGTTACGCTGCCGCCCTTGCGAAAGGCCGGTTTGATCTTTGCCAGCGCCTCTAATGAGGTATCGGGGCGTGGATGTTCGTCCAGTGCAACCAGGACCGGCTCGCCCTTCTTCTGCGGTATCGGCACCGCGACGATCTCCTGAGCAAACACGCCGGAGCGCTGCGCCGCCACCGCGCGTTGATGGCTGCGCAAGGCCCACGCATCTTGTTCTTCGCGGCTGATCTTATACCGCTCGGCCACGTTCTCTGCCGTCTCGCCCATGCTATAGGGATAGTGCATCTCGGCCAGTTTGGGATTGACGAAGCGCCAGCCAATCGTGGTATCGTAAATAGTTGCCGAGCGGCTAAAGGCCGTCTCTGCCTTACCCATCACAAAGGGCGCGCGCGTCATGCTCTCCACTCCACCGGCCACAAAGGTGTCGCCCATGCCGGTCTGGATGGCCTGCGCGGCGCTATTCACCGCCTGCAAGCCGGAGCCACACAAGCGATTGACCGTCTGGCCCGCGACCTCTAGCGGAAAACCGGCCAGCAAGAGTGCCATGCGCGCGACATTGCGATTGTCCTCGCCCGCCTGGTTGGCACAGCCCATGATAACATCTTCAACCATGGCCGGTTCGATGCCCGCACGGCGCACCGCTTCTGCGATCACCAGCGCCGCCAGATCGTCGGGTCGCACATCTTTCAACACACCGCCGTAGCGCCCGATGGGTGTGCGCACCGCCGAGAGAATAACGGCGTCTTCCATTGCTACTCCTTTCATTCTATTGTGTTGTGAACACGACCAATCGTGTTCCGGCGGATCGTGTTCGTGGAGAAGCTCTAGCGGCCTTTGAACTCAGGGGGACGTTTCTCGATGAAGGCGCGCATGCCCTCGCGCATGTCTTCGGTGGCAAAGAGCAGGAAGAAGTTCTTGCGCTCGATCTCCAATCCTTCGCTCAGCGAGGTCTCGAAGGCGGCCAGCACGGCCTCTTTGCCCAGGCGCACAGCGACCGGCGGACGCTCCGCCACCACTTTCGCCAGCTTGATGGCCTCGTTGAGATGCTCGCCCTTTGGCACCACGCGGTTGACCAGGCCGTGCGCGGCCATCTCCTGCGCGGTAAACGGCTCACCCGTTAGCACCATCTCCATCGTGCGAAACTTGCCGAAGGTGCGGGCCAGGCGCTGCGTGCCGCCCGCGCCGGGGATGACGCCGATCTTGATCTCCGGCTGGCCGAAGCGCGCGTTCTCCGAGGCCACGATCATGTCACAGTGCATCGCCAGTTCGCAGCCGCCGCCAAAGGCGTAGCCACCGACTGCCGCAATCATCGGCGTGTGGATGCGACGAATGCGCTCCCAGTTCTCGAAGCTGCCCAGCATCATATCAATCGGCGACTTATCCGACATCTCTTTGATGTCTGCGCCTGCTGCGAAGGCTCTATCACCCGCACCTGTCAGCACGATACAGCGCACTGCCTCGTCACGATCCAGTTCTTCCAGCGCCGTTGCCAGTTCGCCCACCAGCGTGGTGTTCAGCGCATTTAGCTCTTTCGGTCGGTTCAGTGTGACGATAGCAATGGGTTCCTGCCGTTCAACCAGTATATATTGATACTCTGCCATAATTCTCCCTCAAATGACACATCTACAGCGACATGTCCTGCTGTTCAAAGCGACGAAAATAGACGCTATAGTATATCACCCAAAGATGGGCGCTGGGAGAACGCAAGTAGAAAGAACACCAACAAAGCGCGCGCACGGGAGCCTGCGCGCTTCTCAGCTACTTTTAATCTGTCAGGTGCTATACTTTCTAAGTGTTAAGAATACGTATACTTGCTTAACGGAGAATAATAAGCACATGAGTAACTCTATGCCTCGGCGTCAATTCACTACGAATACTATGATCTATGACGCAGCTACTCAGCCTATGCCGCGCGTGAAGCAACTGATGAAAAAGGTGCCTGAAGTCACCGCCATTTTCTGGGTTATCAAGTTGCTCACCACCGCGATGGGCGAATCCACTTCTGACTACCTGGTCTTCCACATCAATCCGTATGTCGCGGTAATCACCGGATGCGTGGGTCTGATCGTTTCGCTGGTGCTGCAATTGATGGTACGGCGATATATTCCGGCGGTCTACTGGTTCGCCATCGTGATGGTTGCCGTTTTTGGTACGATGGCTGCCGATGTGCTACACGTCGTCATAGGCATTCCCTATCTCGTATCAACCACCTTCTTTGCTATCACGCTTGCTATCGTCTTCGTAGCCTGGTATGTGAGCGAGAAAACGCTGTCTATCCACAGCATCTACACCCGACGCCGCGAACTATTTTACTGGGCCACAGTTATGGCCACCTTCGCTCTCGGCACGGCTGCCGGTGATATGACCGCCTCAACGCTCGGCCTGGGCTACTTCGCATCGGCCATCCTGTTTGCTGTGTTGTTTGCGTTACCGGCTGTGGGCTACTTCTTGTTCGGCCTGAACGAAGTCTTTGCCTTCTGGTTCGCTTATGTCATCACGCGCCCGCTCGGTGCCTCTATTGCCGACTGGCTTGGCAAACCGCCCAGCATCAGTGGCCTCGGCTTCGGTGATGGGCGGATTAGCCTGATTCTCACCGTTTTCATCGTCATCCTCGTCGGCTACCTGACGGTGACACAGAACAAACGTCTCAAGGGTTGACATAGGGCGTTTGTTCTTGTTAGGATAACAGTAAGATATGGGTGAGAGGTATAAAGCCAATAGAAAGCAATGTACTTAAAACAGGAATCGCTGTTTGATGATCTGACGACAGAAGCAGAAAAGTCAATCTCTGATGGCAAAGCCGCTCTTAGTGATCCAGCTTTCGCCATTAATAAAACCTTGCCTCTGCATCGCTGGGTTCCCTGGGTCGCGGGGTTCTCACGGAATTTTGTTATCGATGCTATCGACCGCTATCTTCCGCAAAGTGGCTACGTCCTCGATCCATTTGCGGGTGTTGGCACAACATTGGTAGAGGCGGCGTTGCGCGGGCATCGTGCGGTAGGTTTTGAGATTAATCCTTACGCTGCTCTAGCCTGTCAGACGAAGTTGCAAGCTATTACCTGCTCTATACCGCTCTTACAACAGGCGATTACAGCTTTTCAGGTGTTTTACTATGAAAAGTTATCTTCGGACTATATCCCTAACAGTGCTATCCCAACAGGTTTCAAAACACGAGGAGTTTTCTATAGCCCACAAGTACTGCGCAAGGTTTTGATTCTTCAAGATTTTATTGCCGCTCTTACTGAGCCGACGTTACAAAACGTGTTCAAACTGGCTTTCGCCGCTACAATGATACGCTATTCTAACTATTCTTATGAACCAAGTTTAGGACGACGCGAGAGCAGTGGCAAAGAAGCTATTCAGGATTTTCCGGTTGGGGAGACAGTAATCAGCAAATTACGGGAGATGCTACAAGATATTGCATGGCTGCAAGAGCAAGCACCGGCCACCTATCAGACGGCACAGGTGTTTGCGGACTCATTTTTTCAGTACCAACGTTATCTACCACCTGAGTCAATCGATCTTATTGTGACTTCTCCTCCTTATCTTAACAATTATCATTATCTACGTAATACGCGCCCACAACTGTACTGGCTCGGTTTTGCCAGCAGTCCGAAAGATGTGAAATACCTCGAAACGGCCAACTTTGGGAAGTACTGGCAAACCGTGAGAGAGCAGGAACCTTTGGAATTGCAATTTTCGTTGCCGGAGAGCGATTTACTGGGATGTTTATCTACATTGCGCAGCCTTCATCTTGAGAAAGGCATTTACGGCGGTAACGGTTGGGCTAACTATGCTACTGCCTATTTCAACGATTGCTATAGCTTTGCTCTCGCTATCAAAGACCTTTTAAAACCGGGGGGAACGGCGCTGATCGTGATTGGCAATAGCATCTTGCAAGGGATAATGATACCCACAGATCGTTATCTGGGGGAAATTGCGGCATCCGTTGGTTTGACAGTAGCAGGAATTGACATTCCACGTTCCGCCCGCGTTGGTAGCAGTATTATTCAATCCAGTGTGCGCGTAGGAAAAGCAAAAGAGTCACAACAGCTTTATGAGGCCATTGTTCATCTTCAAAAGCTATAGCCCTGATAGGGCTTTATCGATTTTCTCTAACAGATAGTCCAGGTCTGGTTTGCTACCCATCAGGCGCTCAGCCCATACCCGCCCAGGATGCAGCGCGTCCCACTCTGAGCGCGCCTGATTATATCGACCAGCACCAGGATCATGGTTGCCAAAACCGTCGATTACTGTATTCCATAATGGCTTATAGCGTTGGATAAGGCGAGCCTCTACGGTGCCTATCAATTCACTTTCAAGACCGTTCAAGATCATGAAGCGACAACGGAAGTCCGTAAGGGCAATATTTGTCGTCTGACGGATGCTTTGTGCATGTTCACGCAAGCGCGCATAAAGATCGGCGGTTTCTGATGTGCTGCTACGGGCGGTTCGCCAACCAGGGGGTACAGCCTTTCCTACATAGATTGGCATAATGCACTGAAGATGGTTGAGTTGAGCTATACGTTTGTATGGTTGATAGTTGCCTGCATAGTACAATGCGTATACTCCAGGTCCAAGAAAGTGTTTTGGTGGCGGAAGCGGATGCACAGGTGTTTGAACGAAGAAGTCAACTGCTTCGTTTACTACGCTCTGAAAAGCTGGAGAGCGAAAAACGTGTAATTCATACTCAAAATCCAAAGCAACATCCTATCTGTTCAGATTATTTTTATAATGATTGTACTCAGCAATGGTTTTGAGTGTCAAGAAACAATGGGGTGCGGGCTTGAGCCAGCGTAGACCGCACCGAAAATGCAAGCCCACACCCCATCACTATGGAGAAACGTGCCTGAACACCACTCCTGACGGATTACATGCCGCCGGTTCTGGCCGCCTCTTGCAGACCCAATTCCTTGATAGCCTGCTCGCGCAGCTTGAACTTCTGCACCTTGCCACTGGCCGTCATAGGAAACTCCGCCACGAACTGGAAGTAGCGCGGGATTTTCTGGTGGCTGATCTGGCCGCGACAATAGGCGCGTAGCTCCTCTTCTGTAACCTGTACTCCCTCTTTGGAACGTACCACTGCCAGAATCTCCTCACCGAAGAAGCTGTCGGGCACGCCCACGATCTGTACATCGGCTACTTTGGGATGCCGAATGAGAAATTCTTCTAGCTCGCGTGGATAGATGTTCTCGCCGCCGCGAATAATCATCTCTTTGAGCCGTCCTACAATTCTGACGTAGCCCTGGTTATCCATCGTAGCGAGGTCGCCTGTATGGAGCCAGCCGTCGTGGTCGATGGTCTCCGCCGTCCTTTCTGGCATGTTGTAGTAGCCTTGCATGACCAGGAAGCCGCGACAACACAGTTCGCCCGTTTCATCGCATGGCACAAGCGCGCCGGTTGCGGGATGGATGATCTTGACCTCGACGTGGGGCAACGGTAGCCCGACCGTGGCGGCCTTGAGTTCAAAACTGTCATCGGGTATGGTGAGCGTGATCGCGCCCGCCGCCTCGGTCTGCCCATAGACGACCGCTACATCTGCGCCGATGCGCTCCTTGACCTGCTCCATAACGTAGACCGGCACCGAGGCCGCACCACTGACAATAATGCGCATGGAGGAGAGGTCGTACTTATCGAAATCGGGATGCTGGAACATCGCCAGCAGCATGGTAGGTACCGCCCCCGTCATGGTGCAGCGATTAGTGCTAATCACCTGCATCATCTTGAGCGGCTCAAACGCGATGAGTGGGTAGAGCGTAATGCTTTTAGCGAGCGCGCCAAGTACCGCCAGCACGCAGCCACCGACGTGGAAGAAAGGCATTACGCAGCAACTGCGATCCCCCTCTTTGACGCCCATACGCTCGACAAAGGCCAGCGCGTTGTTAATGATGCCATAATGGCTTAGCACCGCACCCTTCGGAAAGCCGGTCGTGCCGGAAGTGTACTGTATCATGGCGGCATCATGTGGCCGAACTTCAGCCTGCCGCTGGTAGACCAGTTCATCATCGATCTGTTCGCCTTGCGCAATCAATTCGCGGAAAAGGGCGGGTCGCCAGTCCTGTGTGGCGTCCAGCGGGCCGGTCAGACCT
>DAOTVZ010000275.1:0-7117 GCA_034436045.1 Ktedonobacteraceae bacterium
CCGACGCCAATGCCACAACAAGCCACTCCGGCGCAGGTTGAGACGCTCTATTGCGACCAATGCGGCGCTCCTGCCCGTCCCGGTAAGCGCTTCTGTAATCAGTGCGGCGCGCGCTTGCCATGATGATCTGCCGCGTCATGGCGCGTCTGTGAATGGGCCGAACGCGCCTGCTCCTTCATTAAGTACTCGTAGGCGGCAATGATCTGTTGCATCTTGCGTGGATCACCACCACAATCGGGATGAAAGCGTTTCGCCAGTGCGCGATAACGACGCTTGATCTGCTCCGGGGTTGCATTCGGCGGCAACCCCAGGAGTGCTAGCGCCTGTTGCCGCTCTACTAGAGGACGGGCTGGATTGATACCGCTCTGCCAGAAGGCGCGCGCGCCCAGGCGCATCGCATCCCACAACAAACCGATCAATGACCTTGAAGACTGCGACTTCATGGTGGCTAACCTTCATCCCACTCTTTACACGCTCTTTCCCTAATACTATACTTCATTTCGCACCAAAATGAAACGGTACCTATTTTTCATCCGTGAATAAAGAACACAACGCATGAACATTGCGCACATTCACATTTCTGAGATATCATTTTTCGCTTCCTTGTTTTATACTATGTAGTGGTAGCTCTTCGATAAAATTGTAGCACCCATCTATCAGGAGTTAAGCATCATGCCAGCCCAACAAATGTCGCCCACCACACAAGAACGCTTGCCCACAAATGGTACCCCTTCTTCCGCCCTGGCAAACGCCGAAAAAAACGCCAGACCCTTGCTGCGCTTCTACACAAAATTTAATAACGATTGGGTCATGAACTTCGCCGGTATGCTGGCTTACAATCTGCTTATGTCCATCTTCCCCATCGCGCTGGCCATTCTCGCCATCACCGGCCTCATTCTCGGCTCCCATCTCGATACATCCATCATTCATGCTATCCAGCAGGTATTGCCAAAAGCAGTCTCTGCCGATGTCATTAACAGTATCATCAAAAAAGTCTATAGTATCTCCGGCATCATTGGCATTATCTCAGTCATTCTGGCTATCTTCTTCGGCTCACGCCTCTTCGTCACTATCCAGAACTGCTTCTCCATTATCTACCATGTCCGTCCACGCACCGCCATGATGCAAAATATTACAGCTATCTTAATGCTCCTACTCTTCATCATCCTTATTCCCGTGATGATAGCTGCATCGGGTGGCCCAACATTAGTGCTCTCGATTCTGCAAAAGACGCCCTTACAAGCCATCACACATATCGGCACTCTTCTCTATATAGCAGGCATTGCTGGTGGTCTGCTGGCCGCCTTCATCCTGTTTGAAGTCATATACCTCGTGATGCCTAATCAGCGCATCAGTTTCAGCCGTAGCTGGCCCGGTGCCCTGATCGCGGCAATCGCACTTGAACTATACCTGCTCTTCTTCCCATACTACGCCAGCCATTTCCTGGGCGGCTATGCTGGTCAGGTTGGCTTTGCCATCATCCTCCTGGTCTTTTTCTACTACTTCGCGGTGATCCTGCTCGTTGGAGCCGAGGTCAACGCCTTCTTTTCAGAGCATGTACAACCTTTGCCCTACGATCTAGCGACCTTCCTCACAACAATGACAGGTACATTGAATAAAGACCGTCCCGTGGCGGAATCTGCCTCACACATTGATCCCAAATCTGCTAATCCAGCCGAGCAGACATATACTGTTGCGGCAATGGCACAAATCTCGCCAGACACAGTGCAAACGAGGAAATCTGCACGCACCCTTTTCCAACGCCGCAACAAACAAAATGCCGCCAAAGAACAATCAGTCGCAACAAGAGAGGCAAAAAAGAGCAGAACACTTACAACGGTGCTTGAAGTAGTACTTGGTTCAGCCCTGGCGCTCGCCATCGAACTGCTACGCCAAAGACGCCATAGCTATTAAGATTAGCAGAAGCGATGCCGCCGGTCTTAGAGATGGGGGAGATGAATAAGGTGCAGGCGCTCAACCACCTCTCCGGCAACATCATTGTGATGCAAACCCTCCACTATAATCCCCGCGCCGATAGCAGCCTCAAAGTCATCCTGTTCGGCAGTGGAAGTCGGAAAGAGATAACAGGGATAGAGGTCACTCAGGCGAGTCACAATTTCATCGTGCAGCCAGCGCATACCGGCAGGTTGCTTATGGGTTAGTAACACAATATCCTCACAGTGATGAATCGCCATTAAACCCGCCAGGTCCTGACTCAGCCCCTCCCAAAAAGCCGCTTCGACCAACTGACGCACCTCGTCATCTGCTGTCTCTTGATAGAGTGCCTCGTGTAAGGGACGCGCGATCCCATCGACTATCTGCCCTTCCTGGATCACTACAATATTCCTGCTCTTCTCATCGATACTGAGAAACAAAAAACGTATCTCCGGCCATGCCGCTTCCTGCAAACGTAAACGATACAGAAGTGTAGCAGTGCTACACAGTACACCTGCTGTACCCATATGGGCACGATTCAGCTTACGATAGCGAGGAATACTGGCCAGTTCCCTCACCTCAGGAAGACGATAGCTGGTCAGGTTCATTGCTTTGATAGCCTCTATCGTGCCTCTCACCTCCTCTATTTCATCTGCCTCAGCACCCTGTACTCGACAATCGTGACCATGCTGAATAGCAACTGCTATCACCGGTTCAGGATAACAGGCACAGATACCCTCAACGTAGCCACGCACATCCTCCGCATGCGCAAATGCCTTCGTCTCTATCGGCACCAGATGTTCTAGCAGCGCTGTGCGCCATACCGCTACCCCGTATTCAATGCCAAGACTTAATGCCATGATCACTCCTCACTCTTCATCTTTTCCTTCACCAGATGAGTCCGTATATAAAAAGCAACCTTGCTAGCAACTGCCTTTTACCATTGCATTGTAACGCGCTTTCTCTGCCCTTGTCTATTATGCAGTACAATCGGTTATCGCGTCTCCAGGGCGAGCGCAAGGCATCACACTTAAAATGATATATTACATTTTTCACCTATTTTATATTGTAAAGACGATGTCTTGCACTTGCCCTGCTCACCACGCATCATGCAAAAACTAAATGTTTACCCCCCTCACCTCGCTTCCTTGACGCCTCCCCCGTCCATCTGATACACTTTGACTCAATCATACATCCTATTTGAGATATTTTCATCCAAATATCTTTACAAAGTCCAGTGATGGGTCTACACTCAGGATGTGTATCCCTATATCTACCAGAGAGGTGTATATGGCTGGCGATGGGTCACTCTCAACAGATCAAGAACATGCTCGTTTAGTGAATGCATTGCGTGAAAGTGAGATTTTACGCGAAATTGCTTCTTTGCTTACATCTTCTCTTGATCTGACACACATCCTCTCTACACTGGCAAAACGCACGACAGAGGTCTGCGAGATTGAGCGGTGTGCCGTCTGGCTCCTGGATACAGCACAACACCTGCTCAAGCCTGCCACCTATCATCTTTCTACTAACCGGCTGAGCAGCGAGAACATTGCCAGAGGTGACACCCTCTGGCGCAAGAGTACGATTCCCCTTGACGATCCATTTATACAACGTATCTTCAACAGCAGCGAAGGTATGATCTTCTGCGAGAATCTGTCCTCTGAGCCAACTATGCGCACACTGGCTAAACAATTCCTCATCAAATCCATCTTGATGGTCGCTCTCAAACGTGATGAACGCCCTGTTGGCCTGCTCTCACTCGACATACCCGGCAAGCGGACTACGTTTACCTCCACCCAACGCCAACTCGTTCATGCCATCGCCCAACAGGCAACCATCGCCATCGACAATGCCCAGCTCTACCAGCAAGCTCAGGAAGAACATCGGCGCGTCGAACAACTTATTGGGCGCGCGCAATCGATCTACCAGATAGCGAAAGCCGTTAATTCCGGCACGCCCCTCAGTACCGTTTTACACATCGCACTGGAACATCTTGTCTATCACCTGGGCGCGAGTGGTGGAAGCATCGCACTCATTGAGAATAACCAGCTCTCTATCGTGGCTAAGACTTATCATGATGATGAGTTCAACTCGTGGGTAGCCACCCTCTCGATGCCACAACTCCATGAACTCCCACATGCCCTGCGCGCCGCCACAGAAAAACGCTCGATCTTCGTCACAGATAAAGAGACACGTGGCAAAGAACGACAGTGGTATCAACATCTGAAACTCAGCAACGCCATGATTATCCCCCTCCTGCTGGGAACAGATAGCGCCTCTGAGGAAGATCGGAAAGCTTACACCAGCAATGGCAACTCCCAGTGCATCGGCTTGATTTATGTCACCTACGAGCAACCAGCCTATCTTCCATCACCCGGCCATTTTGCCTTCGCCGAGGATATCGCCACCCAATGCGCGCTGGCTATCGAAAAAGAACACATCCTTACCGAGGCCCACCAGGCCGCGACGCTGGCAACAGAGCGCGCGAATATGCTCAATGCCGTTCTCGAAGCAATGACTGAGGGCATCACTGTCTTCGATATGCAAGGGCACGTTCTTATCAGCAACAAAACGGCATCCCAGTTCATTGGTATGCCTATTCACGCGGGTACACATCTGCTCGATTTTTTACAGCGCTTCCCAACCTATACTTTACACGGACAGCCAATCAAGGAAGAGGATTTTCCGCTCAGCCGCGCCTTACGCAACGAACCCATCCATGGCGACCGTTTCATTACACACCGCGCCGATGGCTCAGAGCGTGTCGTCGAAGTCAACGTCGCTCCACTGCTGAATAGTGAACAGCAGAAAATCGGGATTGTCGGGGCTTTTCGTGACATCACCGAGCAGTTCCGCATTGAACGCCGTCTGCGCCGCGCGCTTGATACTATTCTTCACGCCGTCGAGGCCGTCTCTGGCGTCACCGACACCAGAACAATACTCTATAATGTGCTTGAAATGGCGCTACATACCCTGAGCGCCTATCACGGCGTTCTCCACCTGTACCACGAACAAAGTCAGGGCCTGCAACCTCAGCTCGCTATGCACTTCGCCAATCAGAGCCAGACCCACTGGATCGACAAACATCCTGATGAGACTGACCAGCTACGCTACGCACAGTTGCACCTCAAAATGCAGGTCGGACACGCTATTGTACTCCGCGCAGATGAATGCCCCTACCATTGCAACGTTGCCCCTTCCACTCAGCTACTCGCTGTTCCGCTCATTCGCAAGAATCGCTTGCTAGGCGTGATAACGCTGGATCGCCAGTCCGACACCCACGCTACCAATGAAGACACCCAACGCATCAGGCACCATGACTTTACGGGTTGGGACATCACGCTGGCCGAAGGAATCGCACAAATTGCCGCCCTCGCGCTCGACGAGGCCCACTGGCAACAAGAAGCCACAACCGCCCGCTTGAATGAGGCAGAGATGCGCGCCTCCAACGAATTCAAGGATGAGTTTATCGAAATCACTGCGCACGAATTTCGCAATCCTATCTCCGTCATTCTCGCCTATAGCCAGTATATTGAGCGCTATCTCAAGCGTAATATCGACCCCTCTCTGCGCAGTACCTTGCAAGAATTTACCACCAATATCGAGAACCAGGCCCATCAACTGGAGCAGATTGTCAATACACTCGTCGAAGTCACACGCCTGAACAAACGACAAATCACACTTGACCTGACCGAGCTAGACCTGAGTGATCTCGTCCAACAGGTTGTCACCTCACACGGCACAACGATGACGGCAGGCCGAATTCTCTATACGGTTGAGGACGCACCGACTCCTTACCGCGTGCGCGGGGATGCCACACGCCTCACACAAATTATTAGCAATCTTCTTCAGAATGCGATAAAATACAATCTTCCAGACCGGGACATCATGGTGACGTTACGCCAGGTACCCGACGTCAACGGCTCAACGGTCATCGAGGGCCGTGTCATCGATCATGGCATCGGCATTCCTAAAGAGGCCCAACCACACCTGTTTGAACGCTTCTATCGTGCCCCCAATGTTGAAGGGGGCAAAACACGCGGCGTAGGACTTGGCCTCTACATCGTCGCGGAACTCCTGCGTCTTCACGGGGGAACAATCCGTGTCGAAAGTAGCGGCATCTACGGCAAGGGTAGCACTTTCATTTTTACACTACCACTCTTATCCTAAATCTGTTCGGGAGAAAATATAATATAATTAAAAGCCGTTTCTTTGCTCACCGGCGCTGTCAGATGAACGGTGAAGCCAACCCCTGGATAGAGAGAAATATAATGTACCACCACAGGGCCAGGGTTGCCGGTCAGCATCACAAAAATCACGCATCCTTCAGTCACATGGTTATCTTCGACCATTTTATCACCCTGCCCACCTTCAAACATTCCCCGCCCAAAGAACTGCCCGTGAGCCGGGACAACGTTTGCGCCATATTCACTGCGCACCAACGTAGCTACAATAGGTATCTTTACGCTCGTCTCACGCCCTTCTCGTTCCACTTCATCCTCATTATGCACCCGCTCAACATCAATAGTTTTATCTTGCTGCGTAATAACCATCCCACTCTGATAGGGAGACGACGGATGTGGCTGGCGTGACACCATCTTGCTGCTTCCAACAGGGCCAGCCGTCGCAGTCGTCACCTCACTGATGGGCGCAGAAACCGTCTCCAGGCGCACTCTGGTTGTACGCGCCAGACGCCGCTTCTGCTCCGAAGTTGCATTCTCATCTGACGAGGGCACAAAGGGACGGAGCGCGCTTCCATTAATAGGACGTTTCTCCTGTTCCGGTCGCGCAGGAGGCATACGTGTAGCCTTTTCAGACGAAGGAATAGCTTCACTGGGCGGCATCGCCACAGGCTCTTCTACCACATCGGGCTGCATAGACACTCCAAATGCCGCAAAAGATGCTGTCAGGCGACGAGCCAGGCGCATAAAAACCGAATCCTTTTGCTCACTCTCAACGGAAACACCCCCTCCATCACCACTGACGAGTGGCTTCGTCACCTGATGGGTTATCCTATCTGGCACCTGCACTGCCGGTAATACTTTCGACTGTAAACTCAATCGAGGCGGAATAACCGTTGTCTTATCAGCAGATTCTACGCGAGCCTTCATCTGTTCATCCTCCTCTTCCCACTCATCATCCTGCATACTCACATCAGCAAGTGCTTCCTCCATTGAGG
>DAOTVZ010000276.1:0-3247 GCA_034436045.1 Ktedonobacteraceae bacterium
TTTGTGGGTCTCTATCATTTAGGGGGATGTTGGTGGTCGGTGGAGGGGGGTCATGAAAGAGGCTCGTGCACAGATCAAGGGGCGACCAGGAGGTCATGAAGAGGCTCGTGCACAGATCAAGGGGCGACCAGGGCGTCATGAATGACGCCCCTACTCATCTCTGGTATAATGCAGAGAGAAGGTATGTTTCTCAAGACCATTGTAGCGAAGAAAGGCTCATGAGCAATGCAGAAGCGAAAGACGTTCAGTACAATGGAGATAGTCCTGATCTGTGTGCTGCTAGGTTCCTTGCTCCTCTCCTTCATTCAGGCGCGCCAGCAAGAGTTGCGCGAGGCATCGCAGTAAAATGAGGCCTGGGGTAGGCATTAAAGAACAGGATGGACAAAATATGAAATGCTATATATGTTTTGTCCATCCTGTTCTTTATGCCTGTCATGCGGCAACGAGCTTGCTCGTCGCCGTTATCACCTGGCGATAGCCTGTCATTGCGCATTCCATCGCATCGTACCAGGAGCGCGTACCTGCTTCCTGTCGCGCTGTCCTGGCGAGCTGTTGTCTTAGCGTGGAATCTTCTACCAGCCGCGTCAGGCAGGCTCGATAATGTATGATCTGTTCTTTCTCATTCAGCGCGTTGCTATCGAGCAACAGACCGCTGCGTTCATGCGTAACCAGGTCGCAGACGCCCTCGGCCTGTAAACCTACTACTGGCAGGCACGAGGCCATTGCTTCCAGTACGACCTGTCCAAAGGTTTCCGTGGCCGAGGGGAAGGCGAAAATGTCGGCTGAGGCATAGGCCTGGGCCAGTTCTTCCCCGCGCAGGTAGCCGGTAAAGGTGACGGGGTAGCCGCTTAGCTCGTGTTGCATGTCGGCATGCGCCGGGCCGTCCCCCACAATTACCAGATGACAGCGTTCATGATCCATGCCTCGATAGGCTTTGAGCAACAGGCGCAGATTCTTCTCCCACGAGACACGCCCGACGTAGAGCAGGATGACCTTGCCCTCTGGTGGCCCATATATGCTGAGCCAGCGCGCCCGCAGTTCTTCACTACGCCGCGCTGGCGTGAACAGATGCGTATCGACGCCGCGTGGCCAGATATGGAGATGCTCAAAACCCTGGGCCGTCAACATTGAGGCTGTTGAGGGCGAAGGACAGAAGGTGAGAGCGCACTGGCAGTGAATGAAGCGATTATAGAGCCACATTGGCCGGGTCATAAAGGGGAAACCAAAGTGTGCGCAATAGGTCGCTAGATTGGTGTGATAGGACGAAACCACCGGAATATCCAGCAACCGTGCCGCGCCCAGACCGATGGCTCCCAGAATTACCGGGTCAACCAGATGGATGATGTCGGGCTGAAACTCGCTCAGGCGACGCATAAAGAGGGGACGGAAGAAGTTAAACTTCAATTCGGGATAGAAGGGCAAAGGCAGTCCTGCCGTTCCGACCACCTGCGCACCTGCGTATTCTTCCATCCCGCTCTCAGGCCCAAGTAGTAGTGCCTGATGACCGGTAGTCTGTAGGTGCTCTAGTAAACGAGCCAACGTTCGCGTCACGCCATCAAGTTTGGGTAGAAAGTTCTCGGTAATAATCGCCACGCGCATAGGCCATCACCTGATCTTCTGAATAAGACGAAAGTCACGCACAGGTCTTATACATGCATGCCATGTATCCCACCAGTACAGTACCACGTTACAGTTAGTAGTCAGTTAAGCCCGCTTTAGCACACTGTAAAATGGTGGCTAAAGCAAGGTTAAATTCCGAGGGAAGCCGTCCAAAAGTCCTAAGCGAAAGGCAAAGCGGGCCATCAGGTGAAGGTTTTGCGAACAATCCGTTAATATATTAAAGAGCAAGCGTAGAGTATCTTGTTTCTTTTTGCAGAATGCACAAATGGGGATAAGGGGCCATTCTTGAGAGGTGGAGAAGAGGGATAGGATCGAAAATTGGCAGAGGTTCTCCATAGAAAACATATCAGGAAGTAGGTACGAGAACGGTGAAGCGTCAATTTGTGATTCCATCACTGGTCGATAGCCAGCAGAGCGATCAGCATACACAGGAGCCAACATCAGGAGCATGGCTGCCTGAGCAGCAACAAGGAGAGCTTGCACCCCCCCCCACCAATCGAGCAGCAACACTTGTCGCACAGTCTAAAAAAGGCGGCCTGTTATCCAGTGGCAAATATACCCATCATGGCGAGACGGAGTTGCAGACTCCACCAAATCTGCGAACCCCGCACAGGGGGCTAAACATGCTGGATGGGCCAATTGCAGCATTGCAGCAACCGGCAGGTAAAGCTAATGCAGTTCCCATGACAGGGCCATTACTTCCACACATGCAGGGACAGCCGCTGAATAACTCTGCGGCTGTCCAACCTGAACTCTTAATGAATGGCCCGGTTTCGCCACACCAGTCCGGTATCAGTCCCCTCGCCTCGCTCTACGCGGAATTGCCAACCCAGCAAGCTCCGGTCATGCCCCCTTACGTCGGTGTTGCCCAGCCAGTCGGCACACCTTTGGGAACGCCCTGGCAGGCGATGTCGCCTGCCGCCACGCGGTCGGTGCCGCCCATGATGGCCCAGCCGATGGGGTTTGCGGCTGCGCCGCCGTTACCGCCTGTGCGAACCACGCGCAAAAAGAAGAAATTCCCCGTCTGGGCGCGCGTGGCGCTGGCTCTTTTCATCGTCATGTTGGTCATTACTGGTAGCGGCGTCGCCTATTACGAGATCAATTTCGCCAGCCATATCAATAATATTGTTGGGCAGCGTGATGCCACGCTCAAGATCGTCGGAAAAGACGGCTCGGTTCAGAGTAGCGGCACTACCGCCAATATTGGCACCAATCGCATTAACATCCTGTTGCTTGGCAGTGACACCGATGGCAAAAACTCCGCCCCGTTGGCCCAGACCGATATCGTAGTGACTATCGATCCGATGACAAAATATGTCGGGATGCTCTCTATTCCACGCGACCTGTGGATTAACGTTCCCGGTTTCGGCATGCATAAGCTGGATGAAGCCTTCGGCTTAGGCTGGCAATATCAAAATCCGGCAGATCCGAACGCGACGCCCTTTGAAAATGCAGCGGCAGTCAGCAAGCTTACTATCGAACAGGACTTCGGTATTCCTATAAATTATTATGCATGGGTAGGTCTCAATGGCTTTATCAAAGTCATTGATACTGCCGGCGGCATCGATATTAATGCATTACACCCTATGCTCGATGATGTTTATCCTAACGACATCAATAGTCCCGA
>DAOTVZ010000277.1:0-3549 GCA_034436045.1 Ktedonobacteraceae bacterium
TGCCACTATAGGGCTGCCCAAAGGCGGTGACGGTCAGCGTATACGAGAGCGTCTGGCCGCTCAACTGCTGCTCGCTTAGTTCGGCATTGAGTGCGGTCAGGCGATACTCGGCGACCTCGAAATGGCAGGTATTGGCGATGATGCCGTCCAGCATGGCCCTGTACTCGCCTTCGGGCAGGTCACGCAGCGACCACAGGCAGAGACCGTACTCGTCGAGCGTCAGCGGATGCTCAGCGTAGGGATTGCCGTTCAAGAACAATTTGAGCCGTATCTGAGCTTTGGGCCGCAACGGGGCCACGATCAGCAGGCGCACGGTATCGTGATTGGCGCGATAGAGTTGCTTGTCACTCGTCAGCGCCGCCAGTGCAGGTTGTGGCAATAGTTTCTGCATCAGTTCTGCGCCGGGCAGGCTGATCTTGCCCTGACCCCGATAGAGGATGGTCGGTTTAAGCTGTGGTTCAGAGCGTGCCGTGTAGGTCAGCAACTGCTCAAAGCCGGTGCGTTGCAGCCAGTCAGGCTTGATGAAGACAAACCATTGACCGAGCAACACCGCGTCGCCAAATTGCTGCACCGGTGTGACGTAAGAGAGTGTGACATTATTATCGTTATCTGGCAGAGGTCTTTGAGGAGGCATCGCACCCTCGCTTTCTATCTATCCCAATTCAGCGCCGTTTATGGGCAATAGTCCAGTTACCATTGTTTAACCTTGACAAAAAGGCATGGATGAGTCGTTATTACACAGAGTAATTACGAACGAGAGAGAGATTTTTGTTCCACCAGAAGGGATTCCATCCATGTACCTGCGGTCTAAATCGACCACGTTGATAGACATGCTCACCGCTTTTGGACGTGATACCTCGCCGTCTCTACTGATGAGGTTGATGCTTCTGATCTTAATATACACGCTCGCTGCCTGTAGTCCGCTCACCGGGCCGACGACGCCGACGGTCACGCCGACGCCCTCTCCACACCCGGCGGCAGATGCCATTACGCAATGTCCGGCCAACCTGGCTGGCATGGCGAACTGTTATACACCGTATGACCTGCGCGTTGCCTATGACGTGGAGCAACTGACCCGGCAAGGGTTGACCGGCAAGGGCCAGACAATAGTCGATATCGTCTCCTATGGCAGTCCAAACTTGCAGCAGGACATGGATGCCTTTGATAAACAATTCGACCTGCCACCGATCACCATTCAGGTGCTGGCCCCACTCGGCACGGTGCCTTTCGACCCGCACAATAAGGATATGATAGGTTGGGCCGAAGAAACGGAACTCGACGTGCAGATTATGCACGCTATCGCGCCTGGCGCACATATTATTGTGATGACCAGCCCCGTCGATGAAACCGAGGGCACGATTGGTTTGCCGCAATTTTTGCAATTGGAACAGTACGCGGTGGCGCATCACCTGGGGCAGATTTTTTCGCAGAGCTATGTGGCTTCTGAAGCCACGCTGAGCGATAGTGCCAGCCAGAAGTTCATTCAGCAGTACACGGCGTTTTACCAGCAGATTACGACAAAGGACGGCTGGACGATTGTTAACGGCTCCGGCGATAACGGCGCAACCGATTGGGCCAACCTGAATATGACCACGCTGGCGAACAAACCGACCGTCAATTTCCCTGCCGATGTGCCCTGGGTGACGGCGGTGGGGGGCACCTCACTTTTTCAGCAGGGCAGCGGCTATAACGAGATAGCCTGGAGTGGTAGCGGCGGCGGCCTCAGCGCTTTCTTTAGCGAGCCGGATTTTCAACGCAGCCTACCGGCTTCCGTACAAACGTTGCTCAAGGGGCGACGTGGCATTCCCGATGTGGCCGCCGACGCAGACCCCAACACGGGCATGGCCTTCGATTTCGCGGGCCAGTGGACGACGACCGGTGGCACCAGCGCCAGCACGCCGTTATGGGCTGCCTTGATCGCCATTGCCGACCAGATGGCGGGCCATCCGCTCGGATTCATTAATCCCGGCCTGTATAAAGTGGAAGCCTCGTCGCCAGGCGATTTTCGTGATATTATCAAGGGCAACAATACTGTCGATACCAGCAACGGCACGAATGGTACCCTGCACGTGCAAGGATTTAACGCGCAGCCGGGCTGGGATGCCGTGACCGGTTGCGGTGCGCCACTTGCCAGCCGTCTCATTCCCGATCTGATCGCAACACTACAATAGGAGTTATCTATGCCATCGCCGCGTTTGTCGCGTTTTCTTCCGCTTATATTGCTCACATGCCTGCTAACAGCCTGCGGCCCTATCGCCATCGGCCCCAACCCGGTAGCTACCCCGACGCCGACACTCGTACCTACGTTTGGGCCTGCACCTACGACGTTCCCGAACACGCGCGCAGTCGTACCCTCAATCTGTCCCGGCGACCTGCAAGGCAATCCTTTCTGCCTCACGCCGCAGGCACTGCGCGCTGTCTACAATGTCGAGCCACTGCTGCAACAGGGCTACACGGGCCAGGGCCAGACGGTGATTGATATTGTCTCGTTTGGTGCGCCCACACTCCAGCAAGACCTGGATGTTTTCGATAAGCAGTTCAATCTGCCCCCGCTCACCGTGCAGGTTATCTCGCCCATTCACGAAGCTCCCCAGGGCCTCAACGATGCCCCCGGCTGGGCCGAGGAGACCGAACTGGATGTAGAGGTCATCCACGCCATCGCCCCCGGCGCGAAGATAGTTGTGCTGACCAGTCCCGTTGATGAGCTAGAGGGCACCAGTGGTTTGCCAGAGTTTTTGCAACTGGAACAGTATGCTATCGCCCATCACCTGGGCAACATCATCTCGCAGAGCTGGGGGGCCTCTGAACTGACGTTAGAGGATCAGCAGGGGCAACAGGAGCTGCAAAGGTGGAATAGATTTTACCAGCAGGAGACGACACAGGATGGCATAACCTTCTTCTCCTCGTCCGGCGATAACGGCGCAACTGACTATGCCGACCTGCAAGCCAAACATCTCGCCAAAGTACGCACCACCAGTTTCGCGCCCGACGATCCCTGGGTGACGGCGGTGGGCGGCACGGCAGTGAAAGAGAACGGCAAGAACTACAGCGAGACGGTCTGGAACAGCGGTGATGGTGCGGGCGGCGGCGGCTTCAGCCGCTTCTTTGCCATGCCGGACTATCAAAAACTGCTGCCCGCTGCCACACAGAGCCAGTTTAATAACCATCGCGGCGTGCCGGATGTCTCCGCCGATGCTGACCCGAATACCGGTCTGGCCGTCTATCTCTCCGGTCAGTGGACGCAGGCCGGTGGCACCAGCGCCAGCGCGCCACTATGGGCCGCGCTGATGGCGATTGCCAATCAAATGGCGGGCCACCCCCTCGGTTTCATCAACCCGACGCTCTATAAACTGGCGATGTCCAGCGCCTATCAACGCGACTTCTATGACATCACGACCGGCAATAATAGCGATAATGGCGTATCTGGTTATAGCGCCGCCCCTGGCTGGGATGCTGCCAGTGGACTGGGCACACCCAACGCCGCCAATCTGCTGCCCGATTTGGTAGCGGCGCTAAAATGAAAATAAACTCATTGGAAAAAGTCCTCTC